>JAQCND010000186.1 GCA_028274765.1 Bradymonadaceae bacterium | reverse complement strand
GTAGAGGAAAAATCGGTATCTCACGTCTAGCGCAAACGAGACGGGAGGTCAAACTGACGGCTCTCAAACCTGGGGGCCGAGGCTTCAGGGTCCGCTCGGATTCCGTGGGATACCATGCGGCACGAGGTTTGAGGGAGGCCGAACGCCGTGCATGCCGGCAAGGATGCCGGCGCTCCGAGCTCACGTCCCACGGACCTGAGTCGCACCCGAGGCTTCCCGGGTCCGCTCGGATCCCGTGGGATACGGCCTGGCTCGAGGTTTGCGGGGCGGCCGAGCCATTCACGTGCCGGCAGGGATGCCGGCGCTCCGAAACCGTGGAACGTGTGATCCCACGGACCTGAATCGCACCCAGGCTTCAAGGGTCCGCTCGGATGCCGTGGGATACGGCCTGGCTCGAGGTTTGCGGGGCGGCCGAGCCATTCACGTGCCGGCAGGGATGCCGGCGCTCCGAAACCGTGGAACGTGTGATCCCACGGACCTGAATCGCACCCAGGCTTCAAAATCGGGGGCGCTCGGAGCCCGGATTCCATGGGATACGTCTTGGCCCGCCATGCTCGGGCTCATCGACTCCGCTCGCCTGTCGGCAAAGATACCGGCGATCCGAACACATGACGCGATCGAGCTTCCGTGGACCCGAGTCGCCCCCCCCCCCGAAAGACCTGTGCAATGTTCGTCCGTCAGCGCCAACTCACAAGCCCGGCGGCTCCATGGCGCTCGAGGCCCAAGGACCATCGGCACGGCCCCGTGAGCCTCCTCGAGATATCCGACAAGGCTAGCGATACACAAGATCTCGGCTGGCCGAGTAGATGGTCACTCGGATTCGAGAACGTCGAGGATGCGCTCGGCGGCGCGGCCATCCCCGAAGGGGTTGGTGGCCCCGGCCATCTCCTCGTACGCGTCCCGATCGTCGAGGAGTCTCGACACCTCGTCGACGATGCGGTCGGCATCGGCCCCGACGAGACGGGCCGTCCCCGCCTCGAGAGCTTCGGGCCGTTCGGTCGTCTCTCGCATGACCAAAACGGGTTTGCCCAGACTCGGAGCCTCCTCCTGGATGCCCCCGGAGTCGGTCAGCACGAGAGTCGAGGCATCCATCAGCGCGACGAAGGGCGCGTAGTCCAGCGGCGGAATCAAGTCGATGTTGTCGATCGAACCGAGCGCCTCGTGGACGGGCTCTCGCACGTTGGGATTGAGATGGACGGGATAGACGATGCGTCCTTCCGGATATCGCGACGCCAACTGCTCCAGTCCGGCGATGATCTCGCGGAAGCCTTCGCCGAAGTTTTCACGTCGATGGCCCGTGACCAACACGAGCGGGGCGTCGAGCGGATCGTCTCGGCGGCGTGCCTCCTCGAGAAAGTCGAGACAGACGTCGGGGAGGGGGGTCTGGTCGGTGTTCTGGGCGAAAAACGCCTCCAGTTCGTCGTCGGCGATCCCCTCGACACGCTCGCGCACCCAGAGTAGCGCGTCGATCACCGTATTGCCCGTCACCGTGATCGAGGCGTCGTCGACCCCCTCGCCCCGGAGGTTGTCGGCGGCTCGCCCCGTGGGGGGAAAGTGGACCTCGGCGAGCGTACCGGTGAGCTTGCGATTGATCTCCTCGGGCCAGGGCTGGTGGCGGTCCCCCGTGCGAAGTCCCGCCTCCACGTGACCGACTTGTATCTGCTGATAGAAGGCGGCGAGACTCGCCGTCAGCGTCGTCGTCGTATCGCCCTGGACCAGTACCACGTCCGGCTCCACCTCCTCGAGGACGTCGCGCATGGCGGTCAGTATCGAGGACGTGAGATCGGTCAGGTCCTGGTCGTGCGTCATCAGATCGAGGTCGCGATCGGGCTCGATCTCGAACAGATCCAGCACCTGGTCGAGCATCTCGCGGTGCTGAGCCGTCACACATACGGTCTGCTCGAACCGGTCGGAGCGGGCGTCGAGCTCCCGGACGACCGGCGCCATTTTGATGGCTTCGGGGCGAGTGCCGAAGACGGTGAGGACGTGAGGAGAGGTCGAGTTCGAGGTCGAAGTCATTCCGAGGGCTCCTGGTCACATTGGTCTCGAAAGCGTTCGAAGAGTTCGGCGTATTTGTCGGCGGAGTGTTGTTTCTGCCAGTCGGCCCGGAACTGCTCGAGCTCCACACACATGCCGTGCCGTGCATAAAATTGTAGAAGGGGACGAGGTTCTTGGACCTTTTCGGCCACGCGTTCGTAGTGCATACGAGCGTCGTCGGGACGCCCTTCTGTTTCTGCCAGCCAGCCCCGACCCAGCCAACATCGCCGACGGGCCCAGTCGCGATCGGTGTAGCGGCATATGGTATTGCTAGCCTGTTCGACGGCGTGCCGTTCGCGCTCCGAGACTTCGGAGGATGGCGAGGGGCGTAGATCGATGAGTGCTCGGGCGATACCGAGACTTCGAGGCGTCTGCCCGATCGCCTCGACGGCGAGTTGCCAAGCATCCTGGGGTCTGTCCTGATGACGAAGTACTTTCAGCAACAAGGCATATCCCGCAGGACGTTTGCCTTTGCGGTTGGGAATGTTCCGCGACAAGAGTCGGCGTGCCCACATCTCCGCCAGCACATGCTGTTCCATGTCGTGATAGGCATCGATGAGAATGTGATAGCCCTCGAAGGTGTCGGGGCGTCGTTCGACGAGTTCGAGTCCCAGTTGAGCGCGGCGTGCTGGTGGGGCTTGTTCCTTGAGGGCATCGGTGGCACGCGTCCAGTAATTTGGAGATGCATGTTCGAGGGCTCGTGCAATGCGTCGAGGATCGTCGAGATGGACCAGTAGATACTGATTGATCCAGCCCTCCGGCACGTTGGCGTACGCGTCGCTGAACAACGCTCGGTAGGTGTCGACGACCTGATCGAGTTCGCCGGCGGCGCGATAGTTGACCGCCTTGATCAGAGCCATCTTGTGTTTGGGTTCGACCTCGAAGGCGTATTCGGCCCGCCTCGTCGCCTCGTCGAACTGCTCCTCCTTGCGGTCAATTCGAGCCGCTCGAGCGTAGAGATTGCCGTCGGAGGGAATGGTTCGGACGAGCTTCTCGAGCTCTCCGTTCGCCACCTCGTCGGGGGCGTTGGGAATCTCGGAGACGTCGACGTGCTGCGCACGATAGGTTGCCCCCAAGAGGAGTCCCGTTCCCAGTGCCACCAGGGGCAGCCATTGATAGACACGCTCGTGCAGGCGAAGCACGCCTCGTTGCCAGTCCCAATGCCACCGAGGGGACGACTCCGAGGCAAACGCCTCCGAGCTCTGGGCGGGAAACCCGCTCACTTCGACCGCTGCGATCGCCGGGAGGCTGTAGCCGAGCATGAAAAACGGAAAGTGCATCGAGGCGTTCAACGCTGAAAATAGGATGGCGGTCAGCGCGAACGCATACCGAGAGCGGGGTCGGCGTCGGTATCGTCGATAGACGAACCATCCGTACGCCCCAAACAACCCCGAGGCCACCAATCCGACCGGGATGCCAAACTGGAAGAGCCATTCGAGGGGTTCGTTTTCGATGGTCGGGGCGGTCGCGGAGGCCATCTGGCTCCAGTCGACGTAAGGGGGAAGGATTCGATCGGTCGAGCCCGCCCCCGAGCCCAGCAGCGGATAATCGGGAATGATCTGAAGCGAACTTCCAAGGATCTCCAGTCGCCCCGTCATCTTCTCCAGCAGAGTTGCCCCCCCTTCGATCGAAAGAAGCACCGAGCGCACCGACTCGTCCCCCCATGCGAGCATCACGGTCGCGACTACGGGAACGAGGATACAGACGCCTCCGACTGCTTGTAGAAAACGTCGATGGCGACGACTGGAGAGCAGGCGCTCGAGCCACTGGGCCCGGATGGTTCGGGCCTCTCGCAACATCAGGATCATCAGCCCTCCCACGGCGATCATGTAGAACGCGATCCCGGTGATACTCCTCGACTCGAAGACAATCACCATCAACACGAGTCCGATGAGCGTCGCGGCGGATCGCCGGAGAGCCTGACCCCGACTTCGAAGCGCGAGCGTCAGCGCGGCGAGACTGGCGAGGCCGGCGAAGATCGACGCGTGATTGGGATTGACGAAGGTGGTATATCGAGCCTCGGCGAGTTCGGCCCGCGGCTGATAGATCAAGAGCATGGCGTCGCTCCCGACGAGATGGGGCAACAGTCCTGCCAGTACGACGAGCCCCCCACCCGTTGTGATGGCCCACAAGATCTCGTCGCATCCTCGCTTTTCACGGGCGTGGTTGAGAGAGACGGTGGCAACGATGCCGAGGGTCAGCCATCGCAATCCCCGATCGGCCGTCGCTCCGGGGTCGAGCGAGAGGGGGCGCCACGTTCCCTCCGGCGCCGACGTGCCGAACATGGCCCGCCATCCCTCCTCGAACAGGGCGTATCCCGTCGGATTGAGCCACTCGTGCAGGAGAGCGGGGAGCGGGACGAGCTGCAGGAGGCAGACGAAGGCGAGCAGCCAGCAGGCCAGAGAGGGGATGGAGATACCCGGATACTTTTTGGCCGAATGGTTGCGTGCTCCTCGGATCTGGAGGCCCCAGAGGAGACAGGCCGCGGTCCACTCCAGAGCGACCACTTCGGTATGAACCGACCCGATGGCGAGGGGAGTCATCCAGATGAGCCCCCAGAGCAGTATGTGTTCGGCTCGTGCCACGGTTCCGATTGATTCTCGGATGGGAAGAATCTAGGTTCGATCTCTGTTCAAGTCTCACGCAACTTCAAATGTATCGCACACCGCAAGTAAGTTTGAAACATGACTGACGATACCCAAGAGTTCGAGGAGGTCGAGCCTCGCAAGCCTCCTCAGTCCTCGTCCGAAGAGGGCGAGTCGTTAAGCGATCTACTGCTGGACTACTGGCGCCTTCTCCGGGGATACTACTGGCTGATCTTGTTGGCCTGTATCTTGGCGGTCGGCGGTGCCTACCTCTGGACTCAGCAACAACCCGAAATCTTCCAGGCCTCCAGCAAGGTGGTGTTCCACCAGAGCGACAACAATGTGCTGGGGCGGAACATCGAACAGGTCGATCTCCTCAAGCCCGGCGGCCGATGGGAGTTCGAGCAGTTCTGGAACACTCAGAAGCAGGTCTTCGAGTCGCGATGGTTCGCCAAGCGTGTCGTCAAAAAGGAGGGACTCCTCGAGCATCCCGATTTTATCGGCTCGCCCGACAAAAAGGGTGAACATGATCGACAAAAGAGGATGGACAAAGCCATCTCGAAGCTCACGGGCGTTTCGAATGTCAGCCTCGCCGAGGAGAGTCGCGTCGGTGTCATCACCGTCAGAATGAAACATCCCGAACTGACTGCGACGATCGCCAACGGGATGGCCGAAGCCTATGTCGAATACACGAAGGAATTTCAGTCGGGGGGGCTCAAAAAGATCACCAACTGGTTCGACTCTTACGTCGCCAATAAACGAAAAGAACTGGAAAATGCTCAATCGAAACTTCAAACATTCAAACGTAAAAACAACATCCTTTCGATGTCGTACGAAGATCGTCAGAATTTGACCTCCCAAAACATGGAGGCGATCAACCAGAAACTCATCGATGTTCGGTCCGAACTCGCCTCCGAGCGTGCGTTGCTCGAGCAAATTCGAGAGATGGACCAAAAGGGGGATGATACCAACGAGGCGATCGCCGATCTCGTCGAGGACGAATCCCTCCAAAAATCATTTCAGCGCGAGTCCGAGCTCGAGCAGAAACTCGCCGAACTCAAGACTCGATATCTCGATGATCATCCCGAGGTTCAGTCGACGGCCGAACAGCTCACAGTTGTTCGCGACGACATTCGCTCGCGCATCGATGGTATCCGATCGGGAGTCACCAATCGAGTGCGGGTGCTGGAGCGCAACCAAAAGAGTCTCGAACAGGAGCTCGCCAGTATTCGCGAGGAGGTCTTCGAGCTCAACGAATTGGGGGTTAAATACACGCAACTCAAGGATCGCACCGAGAATCTCAAGGAGCTGTACGATACCGTCCTGAAGCGTTCCTCGGAGCTCGATATCAACTCGCTCTACACGGGCAACAACATCGAGGTCCTCGAAGAAGCCCCCGTCCCCGAGTCCCCGGTCTCTCCCGTGTTGCCTCTCAATCTGGCCGTCGGACTCATCCTGGGCATCGGTCTCGGAGGAGGGAGCGCGCTCCTTTGGGATGCCCTCGATACGACGATCAAAAGTGAAGAGGACGTCGAGGCCATCACCAGCAAACCCATCCTCGCGATGTTGCCCAAACTGGACAGCGGGGTGCTGCGCGGCCTCGAGACCATCGGCGACTCGCCGGCGGATACCATCACCCACACGGCGCCCAAAAGTTCGTTCGCCGAGGGCATTAAGACCCTTCGGACCAATCTCACCTTCATGGCGCCCGACGATCCGCCCGAGACGCTCCTGATCACGAGTCCGGGGCCCGGAGAGGGCAAGACCATCACGAGCCTCAATACGGCCATCGCGATGGCACAGTCCGGGCAAGACACTCTGCTCGTCGACAGCGATCTCCGCCGCCCCCGAATACACGAAGCCCTGGGACTTGAGCGCGAAACGGGATGGACTTCGATGCTCAAAGGAGACGCAACCCTCAAGCAGGCCACCCAGACGACGTTCGAGAATAATCTGTCGGCGCTCACCTGTGGTCCCATTCCGCCCGATCCTTCGGAGCTCCTCCATTCCGACCGCTGTCGCGACCTCATCGGGGAGATGCGCAACGACTATGATCGCGTCATTTTTGACTCTCCTCCCCTGGCGGCCGTCTCCGATGCCTTGATTCTGAGTCACTCGGTCGATGGTGTGCTGCTGATGGTCGAGTTCGGGAAGACGCGACGCGAGACCCTCGAACGGAGTCTCGAACAGCTCCACGGGATCGGGGCTCCTCTCTTGGGACTGGTACTCAATGAAATCTCGACCGACAGCAAGGGATACGGATACTCGTACTACCGGTACTCCTATTATGGCGAAGAAGGCGAGCGCCGGCGCAAGGAGGGAGACGACGCCGATGAACGCGCCGCCTGAGGGAGGTCGCTTCGTCGTGCACCGCGAGGAGCTGTTGTATAGAGGGCAGTCATCTCGCGATGTCGCGCCCGCTCGCTCAAGGGCATCGGCGTCAGCTGCCATCTGGAACTGAGGCCCCCACGACGAGTAGTGTTTCGTTCCAGAGACATGGCCAGCCGTCGCTGGCCTCGACTCGCGTCCCGCCGTCTCCGATGTTCCCAACTTTGGTCTCCTCCCCGTATGGTAATAGAACCCGTTGTCTCTCCGGGTAGAGTGCTCGAGTCGCCGAGACGCTCGGCCTCTCGACATATGACACCCCGCCGAACTCGCGATTCGAGCTCGGCGGGGCGAGAGGCGTGATACTGGAGCACGACGCTCAGAGCGTCAGATAGGCTCCGTCTTCGAGATACGTGACGATGCGAT
>JAQCND010000171.1 GCA_028274765.1 Bradymonadaceae bacterium | reverse complement strand
CCAGATCATCGCCAAGGACGTCAAAATCCAGGTCGAGTTCCATGAAGACGTCGTCCCGCGCTACCGGCTGATCGGCTACGAAAACCGCGACATCAAGGACAAAAACTTCCGGGACGACTCGGTCGACGCCGGCGAGATCGGCGCGGGCCACACCGTGACGGCGCTGTACGAACTCGAGGTTGACAAACAGGCCCAGGGGAAGCTGGCGACCGTCCGGGTGCGCCACAAGACGCCGCGCGGCGAGGAGGCCGACGAGCAGGCGTTTCCCTATCGGTCGGATCAGCTCCACACGAGTCTCGACGAGGCCTCGCGCGACTTCCAATTCGCCGCGGCCGTCGGAGGCTTCGCCGAGCTCCTGCGCGAGTCGCCCTACGCCCAGGCTCTCTCCTACGGTCTGGTCGAGGAAGTCGCCTCCGCCTCGACCAAAGGCCGGGAGGCACGACGAGAACTGGTGCAACTCGTCCGCAAGGCCAAACGGATGGACAACCGCGAAGGGTCCGAGAACCGAGCGGAACGCTGAGTTTGAGCGAGCTCCGGGGGGCGGGGAGGGGGCTCGGGTGTGTGAAACGTACTCTCGGACCTCGTGCCTCATGGTACCGGATACAATCCGGTCGGATTCGGGAGACGACCGGTTGGACCCAAAAGGATCGCCCCCATGAGATAGGCCACCATCGGTAGCAGTCCGAGCTCGAGCCCCGGTCACGGAGACCCTACCTCTGTTACGGACGGCGCATCACAAATCCATCCGGAGCATTCGCCGATTGTCGATTGCCGAGCTGACCCCGCATCCAGCCCGAAACATACGTTCGATGGTCCTGTGACGCGATTCCCGAGACGCAAACCGCTCGAGACGTGTCTACGATATGCCCCGACTGGAACTCGAGCTGGAGACTCGGCGACCTCGAGTTCGAGAAACCTTCTCCCCTTGTTACAGTGCGTATTCGCAGGTCGGCCGAACCCGTTCGCTCCCACCTCCACCTGGCTGCACCATGTCCGACGCGACCTCCCCCCCAACCGACCCGGAAGTGCGTGATCTGCGCGCCCCCGACCTCTATTTCAACCACCGAATCAGTTGGGTGCGCTTCAATCGACGCGTCCTCGAACTGGTCGGCGATCACCGCCATCCATTGCTGGATCGCCTCCGACTGCTGGCCATCACCGCCTCGAACCTCGACGAGTTCGTCGAGATCCGCATCCCCGAGATCGAACGCAAACGCGAGGCTGGGGCCGATTCGATCGGACCCGACGGCGCGAGCCCGACGGAAGTACTCGAACGACTCGATGTGATGATCGCCGACCTCGTCGAGGCCCAGTACGAATCCTTCGAGGCCATCCGGAGAGAGCTCGGCGATGAGCAGATCCACCTTCTTCGCCCTGCCGACTGGAGCGAGACGCATCGCGACTGGGCGCATCGCTATTTCGACTACTGCATCTCGCCGGTGCTCAGCCACACGCCGGTCCACCCGGACCACCCCTTCCCGCGTGTCCTCAACGAGTCGATCAATCTACTCGTGGTGGTCGAGCGATCGGGAGAACGACAGGGCGCGTCCTCGGAGGTCGTGGTCCGCGTCCCCGAATCGCTCGACGCCGTCGTGCGTTTCCCTCCGGACGACCGGGAGGGGGTCTACGAGTTTGCTCTCCTGTCGGATCTGGTGAGTGAACACGTCGATCGACTCTTCCCGACCGGCGACGTCTTGCAGGTGACTCCCTTTCGAGTCACCCGCGACAGCGACGTCGGCGTTGACCCCGAAGACGCCAGACAGCTCCGGATGGTGCTCGAAGACGAGCTGATGGCGCGGCCTTTCGGCGAACCGGTTCGACTGGAGGTACCGGCCAACACCGACTCCGAGACGGTCGACCGTCTACGCAGCGTCTTCGACGTACCGCCCGACCGATGCTTTCGCCTCGACGGTATGCTCGACCTGACGCGACTCGCGGAGGTCGTCGAGCGCGTCGACCGGCCCGACCTCGAATACGCGTCCTTCGTCCCCGGGCTTCCCGAACACGCCCGCGAGCCCGACATCTTCGAAGGGATCGAGGAGGGCGAATATGTCGTCCATCATCCGTACGAGTCCTTCGAGCCGGTTGTCGACCTGATCGAATCGGCGGCGAGCGACCCGAGAGTCGTCGCCATCAAGCAGACCGTCTACCGGACGGTCCCCGACTCGCCGATCACCAACGCCCTCGTCCGTGCGGCCCGAGCCGGCAAGGACATCACGGCGGTCGTGGAGCTTCGAGCCCGCTTCGACGAGGAACGCAACGTCCAGATCGCCGATCGCCTCCGCGACGCCGGAGCGACCGTCGTCTACGGGCCCGACGACTATAAAGTCCACGCCAAGCTGGCGCTCGTGGTCCGCCAAGAAGACGGCACCGACTACCGCTATGCCCACATCGGCACGGGCAACTATCATCCGAAGACGGCGAGCCAGTACACCGACCTCGGACTCTTGACCGACGACCGGTCGGTGACACGGGACGTTGCGACGATCTTCGAAGCCCTCGAGCGCGACGAGACGCCCCCACCGCTGGAGACGATGCTCGCCTCGCCGACCTCGCTGTGCGACGGCGTCATCGAGCGCATCGAACGCGAAATCGAACATGCCGAGCAGGGGAGGTGGACGTGCATCCGAGCCAAACTCAATCGTCTGACCGACCCGGAGGTGATCGAGGCGCTCTACCGAGCTTCGCAGGCGGGAGTCGAGATCGATCTCGTCGTGCGCGGCATGTGTCGGTTGCGCCCCGACGTCGAGGACGTCTCCGAGAACATCCGAGTCCGCTCGATCGTCGGCCGCTTCCTGGAACACTCGCGGGTCTACTACTTTCACAACGCCGGCGACGTCGAGGTCTGGGTGGCGAGCGCCGACTGGCGCGAGAAAAATCTTCGATCGCGCGTCGAATCGGCCGCGCCCATCGTCGCCGACGGGATCAGCAAGCGGGTGGCCTACGAGGTCTTTGACATCTATCTCGAGGACAACACCCACGCCTGGAAACTCCAGTCCGATGGAACGTACCGCCGCCAGACGCCCGACGGCGCCGACGAGCGCTGGGCTCAACGCGAACTACTGGAGCGGCTGAAGCATCCGGACTACTGACAGATAGTGTCTGACCCATTCGTGTTCGGATAAAGGGGCAAGCTTCCTGTACATGTGATTTGGCTCATTCGAGATCCCGAGGGCAATGGTCATGAAATAAATGGTCGAGTGATGTCAGTTGTCGCCTCGCTCCTCCCGCCAAGGAGTCGCTCGGCGACCTGCCAGTAGGGATGCTCACGTCAAAGACGCATAGGGGCGCTCCGTATGGTAGGATCACTCTCATAACATGAGACGCCCTCCGGAGCGCCGGCGTCCCCGCCGGCTTGGGGAGAGAGGTCATATCCCTCGAATTAAAATGTAACCACCATGGCCGTCGGGCTGGACGAGTGCTCCCACCCTGTCGGGTCCATCTTGATCGCTGCAGCAATGGGGAACAGCTTATCCGAACACACATGGTGTCTAACCCAAGAGACCTCGTGCAACTCCGTTCCCGGGAGGAATGAACGGTCTCTTCCCGCCGAAGCCTGCCAGCACACCGGCGATCCTCGAGGCTGGCCCGGGGCCGCTTCCTCTGAATTCGTTTGTGACTCATCGCCGCGCGTTGTCCTCGGCGAGGAAAGCGAGCATTCGATGCCCTCATCTTCATCCATGTATGTCAATACAATCGGCCTACGTCGCATTTGACGTCGAGGTAACAAACGACGTGGTTTAGTGATGAGAGCTGAACCACTCGTGTCGGCTCGATGGCATCTCGGCTCGAGACCAAGCGTCGAGCCATGGAGTGGGCACACGCAATTCGTGCGAGTATCGAGATACGGTGGTCGAGTGGACTCATGGGATTTGGGCTCGAAGATCTCGAAAGGATGCTGGAACCATTTTCGGGGGGAGGAGAGGCCGAGAGCGTCGGCGGCGAGGAGCTGGCTGCCGTCGCCTCCGTCCTGTTTTTTATCGGGGGATTCATATTCGATGCCCTGACGATCGGGCGGTACGTCAACCTGTATACGCTGGGGTATGTCGGCCTCTATGCGTTCATCGTCGGGGGTTGCATGGTCGTTCGAGCGCGGGGCTGGCTCGAGTCTTGGCGAAGTTGGGTCGATTATACCCTTCATTTTTGTCTCGGCGCCGTCTTCAGCGCCCTCGTCTGTCTGTACTTCCGGAGTGCCGGTCACTTCTGGGGGTTCGTGAGCGTGGCACTTCTGGTGGGGCTGATGCTCTACAACGAATATGCCACCCATACGGAGCCGCGGCGCTCGATTCTCTGGGGGATCTACGCGGTGAGTCTGATCATGTACTTCAACTTCCTGGCGCCGTATCTGTTTCGATCGCTGTCGGACTGGTGGTTTTACGGAAGTATCATCGTCACGATGGGGGCCCTGTACGGACTGCGCCATCTGGCGGCCATCCCGACGCGCAGTCTGATCGCGGCCGGTGGATATTCGATGGTGTTGATGGGGCTGTACGGGGTCGGAGCCATTCCACCGGTGCCGCTGGTAATGAAACAGCAAATTGCCGGCGTCGACGCCCGAAAGGCCGACGGGCGGTACGTCTGCGACGTCGGTCAACGGTCGTGGTCCAGTTACCTGGGGCTGGCGGACCCGACCATCCGATACGTCTCCGGCGAACGGGTCGGCGTTCTGTCGGCCGTCGCCGCGCCGAAGGGCGTGTCGACGCCCGTCGCTCACCGCTGGCAACACTGGGAAAATGGAACCTGGGAGACCTACACGACCGTCGACCTGCGCATGACGGGGGGGCGCGACGACGGATGGCGCTTCTTTTCGTACAAACAGAGCCTGTTGCCCGGCCCGTGGCGAGTGAAGACGGTCGTGCGGGACGACTGGCTGTTGAGTTCGACGTCCTTTCGGGTTGAGAAACTCGAGACGCCCCAAGAGGGAATCGAGCGAAGAACGCGACAATTGGATTAGGTGCCTGCTCGAGGGGCAACGAGCGACCCGCTCCAATCGGTTCGTCCGGCAGCTAGTGGGTTC
>JAQCND010000148.1 GCA_028274765.1 Bradymonadaceae bacterium | reverse complement strand
TCGATCGTCGAACAGGGAGAGGTCAATTTCATCGTCAACGCCAAACCCGCCGAGCGTCGACTGCTGATCGAGGAAGCCAGTGACGTCACGCGCTACAAGGACAAGCGCAAACGAGCTCAGCGCAAACTCGATCAGACCCGCGAGAATCTCCAGCGCGTCGAGGACGTACTGAGCGAGGTGCGCAAGCGCCTCCGACGCCTCGAGCGCCAGGCCGAGCGCGCCGAAACACACCAGCGGCCATCGGACGAGCTCGAACGGCTCCGCGTCGATGCCATCCTCCGGGAGCGCGCCAAACTCGTCGAGGCGGACGAGGGTAAACAAGAGGCGGTCGACGAGCTCCAGGATTCGATCGAGGCGACCGACGACGCCATCAATTCGCTCAAATCGTCGCTCGAGGAGGCCAAGTCGAGCGCCGAGGAGTGCGAAGCCCACCACTCCGAGGTGACCGAGACCTTCTACGACGTCGAGAGCAAGCTCAACGTCGCCCAGTTCAACGAGGAGCACGCTCGCGAGGCGATCGAACAGGCCGAGACGCGACTCGAGGAGGCCCGGAACGAACAGGAGGACCGGCGCGAGCAGCTCGAGAAACGCATCGAAGCAGCTCAACAAAAAGCGCAGATCGCCGAACGCAACTGCGAAGAGCTCTCCGACCGCCACAGCGACCTCGAGGAGATAGTCGAGGAGGCCAAGGAGGCGCTCGACGAGGCCAAAGAGACGGTTCGCGAGCGGGAGGTCGAACTCGCCGAGGCGCGCAAGGACCTGGAATCGAGCCGCAAGACCCTGCAGACCCGAGAGATGGAGCCCCAGGAGCTGACGATCGAGATCGAACACGCCGACGAGGCGCTGGCCGAACAGTTCGAATTCACCCTCGAGGAGGCGAGCGAGGATCTGGAGACGGCCATCGCCAAGATGGACCGCGAGAGCCGCCGCCGCTTCCGGGAGACGTTCCAGGCCGTCGACGAGACCTTCCAGGAGATGTTCGAGCAGCTCTTCGGCGGGGGCGAAGCCGAACTGATCATGACCGACCCGGACGATCTGCTGGAGACGGCCGTCGACATCGACGTCCGGCCGCCCGGCCAGAAGTTGCAGAACGTCTCGCTGCTGTCGGGGGGCGAGAAAGCGATGACGGCGGCGAGCCTGATTTTTGCTCTCTTCAAACTCAACCCCAGACCCTTCGCCATCCTCGATGAAGTCGATGCCCCGCTTGACGAGGCGAACGTGGGTCGGTACGTGCAACTGGTTCAGGACTTGAGCGAGATGAGCCAGATGCTTCTGATCACTCACAATCGACGCACCATGGAGTCCGTCGATACGCTCTACGGAGTCACCATGCAGGAGCCGGGGGTCACGCAACTCATCTCACTGGACCTGAGCGAAGTCGACGAACGCCTCGCCTCGTAGATGTTCTCCCCGCGTTCCCCTGCGAACGAGAGGGAGGGGCATCGTGTGGCTCTCGGCTCGCCCACGAACAACGACCGAGGCGTCGACACAATGACGATGTCGAGACACGATCGAGTTCCCCCAAGATATCCACTCGAAGGCAATTTCCTATGGAGATAGTCATAATTGCCGCTCTCATCGTCGTGCTGCTGATTCTGTCCGTCTTCGTGCTGCGCTCCGGCGATCAGCAAGAAAAGCTCGAAGACGAGGAGGTTCCCGAGCTCGAAGAGGAGGAACGTCCGACCGAAAACCTCCTCGAGGAACGCGACGAGATCGAAGAGCCGGTCGAAGAGGAGGACATGGACGACCTCTCACTGGCCGAAATCAAGCGCCGCAAGATGGCGAAGGTCAAGGACGAAGACAAGCGGCGCCAGACGGCCGGCGAGGCGACCGAGGAAGCCAAGCGCGAACACGAGGAACTCGACGAGGGTGAGGAGCTGGATGCCTCGAGCCCCGTCCCCTCGGACGTCGATCACGAGACCGACGAGGATGAGGACGAGTCCGACGAGAGTGTGATTCCCGACTCGGTTGATCACGACGTCGACAAAAAAGACGACGAGTCCGATGAGAGTGTAGTTCCCGACTCGGTCGATCACGATGTCGACGAGGAGGACGACGAGCCGGTCGAAGACGTCGAGTCCGAAGGCGAGGGGGATGAGGCGGACGAGGCCATTGAGACAGACGAAGAAGCGTCCGACCAGACCGACGACGAGCTCGTCGAGGCCAAAGCTTCCCCGGACGGGGACGAACTGGACGATATCGTGCCCCCCTCTGACGACTCGAAGATGCAGGACCCCGAAGAACTCGACGAAACCGACGAACCCGAAGAAACCGACGAAGACGAGGAGGACGAAGGCGAGCGCGACGAGGCGATCTCCGAGGAGGAGAAGCGTATCGAGGCCAGCGAGGAAGTGCGGCGCGAGACCGGGGCCGAACTCGAAGCCGACGATGACACGCCCGCCGACTCCGACGGGGCGGAAACCGGCGGCGACGGCTCCGAAGGACAGAGCCTCTCGGGCGACTTCAGCATCCCCTCGCCCGGCGAGATCGATGAGGACGAAGACGACGAAGCGACCGATATCTCCGCCGACGACGAAGCAGCCCCCGACGAAGACGAGGGCGAAACAGAAGCCTCCGATGATGAGGACGGCGAGTCGACGGACGCATCCGCGGACGAGGCAGAGTTCGACGAAGACGATGAAGACGCCTCCGACGAGGAGGATGAAGAGGCGGTCGAAGCCGACGACGAAGCAGCCCCCGACGAAGACGAGGGCGAAACAGAAGTCTCCGATGATGAGGACGGCGAGTCGACGGACGCATCCGCGGACGAGGCAGAATTCGACAAAGACGATGAAGACGCCTCCGACGAGGAGGATGAAGAGGCGGTCGAAGCCGACGACGGAGCGGATTCCGACGAAGAAAACGAGGATGAAGCATCGGCCGATGCCTCCGCCGACGAGGCAGAGTTCGACGAAGACGACGAAGACGCCTCCGACGAGGAGGATGAAAAAGCGACCGATGAACACGACGCCGACGAGGCGCGAGAGGACGAAGCGTCGGAGGCTTCCGCCGAGACGGATGATTCGGACGAGTCCATCGACGAGAAACACGAGGCGGAGGAGGACGCCGACGAAGCCGACGATGCGGAGGTCGATACGGAGGCGACCGACGAAACGACGGACATCGAAGACGACGAGACGACGGACACCGAAGACGATACGGAAGACGGCAGAGACGTCGAATCCGACGCCGAGAAGACGGACGACGAAGCGCCCTCCGATGACGACGACACCGACGATGCCTCGGACGAGGAAAACGAGCACGCGGCCGATGAGACAGACGAGACGTCGGAAGACGAAGATGAAACGGCCGAACCCGCCGCCGAAGACGAGTCGTCGAACGAGCATACATCCGACGACGACCAGAAGGCCGAGGCCGAGGCGGTCGAACAACTCGACGAAAAAGATCCGAAGAGTCTCGAGGAGGGACTCGAGAAGACGCGCGAGGGCTTCTTCGACCAGCTGGGCAGCTACTTCCAGGGCGAAGATCTCAGCGACGACATGGTCGAAGAGATCGAGGCCTTTCTCTTCCAGGCCGACGTCGGGCCTCGCGTCGCCCAAGACATCATCGACGCCGTTGAGGAACAGCTGTCGGGGGACGCCATGGAGGACCCCAGCAAAGTCTGGGGCTTCATCCGGCACTACTGTTTGGAATTGCTCGAGACGCACGACGAGCCGCTCGACATCGCGGCCAGCGGCGATGACCCCTACGTCATTCTCGTAGTCGGCGTGAATGGCGTCGGCAAGACAACTACCATCGGCAAGATGGCGAGCCGCTTCAAACACGCGGGTCACTCGACGTTGCTGGTCGCTGGCGACACCTACCGGGCGGCGGCGGTCGATCAGCTCGAGCGCTGGGCCGAGCGCACCAAACTTCCCATGCATCGCGGCGACGAGGGGGCCGATCCCTCGTCGGTCATTTACGCCGGGATCGAGCAAGGCATCGACGAAGACAAGGACGTCGTCATTTGTGATACGTCCGGGCGTCTGCACACGGACGTCAACCTGATGGACGAGCTCGAGAAGATGCAGCGCGTCGCCGGCAACGCCCTCAACGGGGCGCCTCACGAGGTTCACCTCGTGCTCGATGCCAACACGGGGCAAAATGCCATCCAGCAGGCCAAGAAGTTCGACGAGGCGCTGGATCTGACCGGGATGACGCTGACCAAGTTCGACGGTACCGCGCGAGGTGGGGTCATTCTCGGCATCTGCAAGCGCTTTGAGACGCCGATCCGCTACATCGGCATCGGCGAACGCGTCGTCGACCTGCGCGAATTCAACGCCGAGGAGTTTGTCGAGGCGCTCTTCATGTAATTTGTGTCTCTTGCCGAGCGTTTTCAGCCTGTGCTATACAGGAGGCTGCGAAGCGGGTTCGATGGCCCTCTTGTCATAATGATGAAACATTTATCTCGCCCGTTCCTCCGTCTCATGGACCTCTGGATGGTTCGTACGTATCGCTCCCTATTCGCCGCACTCGTCGTCGCGTGCGCTGCGTGGACAGTGCCGGCGCACGCCTCCGCCCAGGAAGACTCCGAAGAGTTCCAAGACGAGGTCCACGTCGTACAAAAAAAGCCCGTGCTGGTGGGACAGCGCCTCGAGCTGGCTCCTCGATTCGGAGTGAGCGTCAACGACTCCGTCTATCGAAGTTTCAAGGTCGGGGGCAATCTCGACTACCACATCACGGAGCGTCTCCACGTCGGCGGCCTCTTCGAATGGTATAATTTCGGAGGGGCCCTCGGGGGACGCACTCGCGTCTTCGACAACACGTTCGAAGTATCGCGCACAGCCGCCGATGCACCAGTCGTCTCGTGGGCCGGGGCGCTCGAAGGTGGGTTCGCGCCGATTTACGGAAAGTTTGCCCTCTTCAACCGGACGATTGTCCACTACGACTTCGGGGCAACCCTCGGCGCGGGCGTCGTCAACTCCGAGAGCCTCGTCGATCCCGAGAGTGGAGTGCGGTTTGGCGTGACGGGCAGCCTCTATTCACATCTCTATCTCAACGACTGGCTGGCGCTCAACGTCCGCGTTCGCGACTTTTTGTTTCAATCTCAATTGGCCGGGGGCACCAGAGGTGAATCCGTCCAGACCTTCTCCAACCTCGTGACGGTATCGATGGGCGTGAGCTTGTACGTTCCGACCTCGTTTGAATACGCCGATTAACAGGCGATTTGTTTCCAGACGCCGACTGTCCGAGATGACGTCTCGATTCTGTGCATCCCTCTCCATTCTCCTTGGATTCGTCTCCCTCCTGGTGACGGCCGACGTGCACGCTCAGAGCGACGAGTCCGAACCGGCTGAGTTTACAGAAGGGACGACGGTTCGCCACAAGCTCCTGTATCGCTCGACGCGCTTCGAGGTCTCGCCCCTCGTCGGGATGACGCTCGGAGATGCCTATCTCCACAACGGAGTGGCCGGGCTCAACCTCGTCTATCATCTGACCAACGAGATTGGCATCGGGATCAGCGGTGGGTACGGACTCCTCCACCCGGAGACGAATCTCACAGCCAATATGAAATCGCGGCTCCAGGCCAGCGACCAAGACCAGCTCGACGATCTGACGTTGTCGTACGTGCAGTGGATGGCGGGTATCGAGTTTCTGTACGTCCCGATCTTCGGGAAATTATCGCTGATGAACGATGTGACGGCCCACTACGACATTCACCTGATCGGAGGATTCACGATGGTGGGCCGTTCCGCCTGTTCGGTGGGCGACTGTCCGGGCGGAGACTCCGGAACCGATCCCACACTGAGTGGTGTGGCGCCCGCGGGCACCATCGGAGCAGGATTGCGTCTGTTCGTCTCGAAGGCCTACGCCGTGCACGTTCAGGTTCGCAATCATCTCTACAGTCGGGCCGAAATCAGCACCGGCAACGCCGATCCGCAATTTGCCAACAACGTCTTCATGTCGCTCGGCTTCAGTTTCTTCCTCCCCCAGGGCATCGACATCTCGCGATAGTTATCAGAGCCCGATCCCGTCCGTTCATGCGCCCGACGACTACGCCGAGAGACGAGGGTGACGTATTGAATCGATACCCCGAGTGCGAGACACGAGCGACGACTGCATGGATTTCGAAGCCCGCGCACAGAGAGCAGCCGATCGCGGCGACGTCTCGCACGCGATCCTGTTGCTCGTCGAGGGGATCGAACACCAGTCGGCCCGTGAATCCGCGCTCGACTTGCTTCTGGAGCTCTACGTCGAGCAGCTCGAGTCGCCCGGCGTCGAATCCGACCTCGTCGACGCGTTGACGACCCGACCGGAGACGGCCGACTATCTGGGGCGGATCCATCGTCGTTTGCGACAATCGAACGCCTCCGACAGACTCCGGGCGCTCCAGCGCGAACTCGACGATCGCAACCTCTCTCTGGGAGGGAGGGTGGACCCTGCGATTTCGGCCTCTCCCGACTCCGTGCCGCCCGACGAGACCGTCTCCTCGTCTTCCTCCGATGCGACCGACGATCCGGTAGAGCACGCCTCGTCCCATGGAGACGAGGCGTCTCCTCGCCCTCCCGAAGAAGCGCCCACCGAACCCCCGACCCACGACGATTCCGAGGAAGCCGACTCGGTACTCGGGGCCTGGACGCGCCCGGCTACCATCGCAGCCCTCCTGTTGTGTCTGGGAGGAGCCTGGTATCTCTTCGCACAATACCAGAGCCACGAACGTCTCGAGCGCCGTCTCCGACGACTGGATACGACTCGACTCGAGGAGCTCAACTCCCTGTTCGACCGACTTCCGTCGACGCGGCCCATCCGGGAGCATCGGTGGTTCGTACAGGCGCTGGAGGCACTCGAGCGCGGCGAAGTCTACCAGCTCGAGGGAACCCCTCGGTCGAGCTGGGGCATCGCTGCAGCCGCCATGGCCGCCTTGACCCGCGACGACCTCGAGCGATCTGTCCGAGCTGAAACCAAGCTCCGGCGGATGAGCGAGGCGAAGTTGCTTCCTCAACTCTGGATCGAGGGACGCGTGGCCGAATATCGCGGTCAACTCGAGTCGGCGCGCGAGCACTATCGTCGCGGGAGCGAGGTCTTTCCGAAGTTCGTCCCCTTCCGGACCGCTCGTATTCGGATTGCCATCCGTCGCCTCGACCGCTCGGCCCTCCAGTCGGCCGTCGAGGCACTCGAGTCGCTCAATACCGGTCATCCGTACGTGCGTCTCAGGCGCTTTCCCATGCCGGAGATGCTCCGTCGGGAGCGCGAGATACCATCCGCTCACTCCGACGCATTTGGGCTCGAGCATTTCCGCTTCGGGCGTCTCGTGCGTCGCTACCTGGAGGCGCTCGACGCCCTCGACCGCCATCGCTGGTCGCGAGCCCAGACGCAGAGCGAGCGGGCGCTCGACATTGACGACGAATTTACGCCGGCGAGGTGGGTGCGTGCCGTGGCCTGTGCCGCGCAGTTTCAAACCTCGTGTGCCGACGAGAGTCTCGAGTCGCTGGCGCGATGGAAGTCACTCTCGATGGCCTACCAGTGGCGACTCCGCGTACTCGGGCCTCGCCTCTTGCGGACGTCGGGCCGTGCCGATCTCGCGATGCGATACGTATTGCCGGGGTTCGACGACGTGTGGGGGGCGTCGCAGGTCCGCGATGACGACGAGACCGGCTCTCGTTCGGCTCGCCTCCCCCGTCCGATCGGCTCGAGGCCTCCGAATCGGTCGGACGACCGACTGGCGCCTCTACGGCATCGGGCCCGACTCGAACGCATGCGAGTCCTGGCCTCTCTGGGCCGACTCCGGGAGGCGCACATGTTGTTCGAACGAGCGCCCACGAGCGATCGGATGGCGTTCGACTACGATCTGCTCGGAGCAGAACTCGAGATTTACTCGGGACGTCGTCCGCTCTCCAGGCACGCACTCGAATCCGAGCGTCGACGGGGGGCGCCGGCGCTCGCGATGGCGTTCCATGTGGGGGCGTATGCAAAAGCGACTGAAATGGCCCGCGCGCTCCGCTCGACCCGCTCGTCTCCTCATCCTCGAGTGGC
>JAQCND010000145.1 GCA_028274765.1 Bradymonadaceae bacterium | reverse complement strand
GCGGCTCGAAAATGGAGGAAAATGGCCAGCTTCAGCAGGGGGGGGCTGAAGCTGGCCGTCCGTCGAAGCTGCTTCCTTTCCGGAAGCTCATCGGACCAATACCGGGGAAGTATCGGGCCGAAACTTCGACGGATCAATAAACATAATGAACCTCGATGAGGGTGTCAAGGCGTTTTGTTTGACATGCCTCTCGATTCCAACGATCCACGTCGGTGTGTGAGTGCGCGTGCGGGCTCGACCGGCTTCGGAACCCTTCATATCGGAGTGATAGCAAACGAGCCGTTCGTGCTCTCGTGTCTCTGTTCCGAGTCATTGCCCGAACTTCGACCGCATCTCATCGACATGACCGAGATACCCGAGACAGCCTCCGATTTTCGCCGCTCGCTCCGCCAGCTTCGAAGCCGCCGAGAGAAGGCCGCCGACAATCCCGGTTCCCACGGAGTCGAGGCGAGCACACGGTGTCACGACTGCATGTTCACCGTCGACAGCGAGGACTGCGTGCAGTGCACCGACTGCGAATCGTGCCGTCAGTGCATCAAATGCACGCACTGTGTGCGATGCGAAAATTGCTACGCCTCGAACCACTGCATCGATTCGACCCGCTGTGCCGACAGTTCTCACCTGATCGCCTGTGAACAATGTGTCGACTGCGAGTTTTGCGTCGGGTGCGTCGGACTCGTCGATGCCGAGTTCCACATTCTCAACGAATCGTTTACGCGAGAGGAGTACTTCGATCGACTCGACACGCTGGAGGACGTCCTCGACCTGGAGACGCCGTAACCTCCTCGGTTCTCATCTGCAGGCGAGAGCCCGGCTCGAAGTCGTTCGACCGACGATCACTCTTCGAGGCGTCGGGTCAATCGTGGCCGTGGCCAGAGGTGTCGACGACCTCGGGATCCGTCTCGACGGGGGGCGCGTCGAGCAGTTCGAGCGTATGGGGGACGACCTCGAAGAAGTCATCGAGGATTTCGTCGATGGCCTTGGGACTGCCCGGTAGATTGACGATCAGTGACCGGTTGCGAATCGCTCCGATCTGGCGCGAGAGGATAGCCGTCGAGACGTACTGGAGACTGATGCGGCGCATGTGCTCGCCGAACCCGGGGAGCTCGCGGTCGGCGACGTCCCGTGTGGCATCGGGCGTGACGTCTCGGGGGGCTGGCCCCGTCCCCCCCGTGGTCAGCACCAGATGACACGACGTCTCGTCGACGAGTGCGCGGAGTGTCTCGGCGATGGTCTCGCGGTCGTCCGGGACGAGTCGGCGATGGGACGCCCATGCCGAGATAAGGGCTCGGTCGAGCCAGTCCTCGACGGCGGGACCTCCCCGATCGGCTCGCTCTTCCCGATGGGCGCGATCGCTGCACGTGACGATCCCGACGTCGAGCTGTCGGGGCGACGCATCTTCCATATCATTTCCTCGTCGTATTCGAGTCGCATATGAGCTCGAGTCGTCTGGGCGTCGACATCTCTTCGCGCGTCAATCCTTGAATGCGTCGGGACGTCCCACCTGATCGACGAATGCCCGCTCGCTCCACCATGGGACGAGCTGGAGGATGTCGCGCGCCAGTCCCTCGTGCGCCGCTTCGTTCTCTTCGCTCCGTATCCATCGGCCGTCCGAAGCGACGGCGAGATCGACATCCGCCTTCGAGGAATCGTCGCGATAGCATCGCAGTGTGGTCGACGACACGACCTCCACTGAGACGAGTCGATCGCGTCCGGACGTATCCTGACGATCGGGATGGTAGGCCTCGAACAATGTCTCGAGGGGCTCGAGTGCGGATTCGGGATCATCGTGTGCATCCAGCACCTCGACGACGGACTCGAGCAGTCGATCGTGCAGTTGGTCGATACGACTCAACCACTGCTCGGGCTCGAGATTCTCGATATCCGGGAGATCGGGATCGTGGGACGAATCTGTCATCGTCTTTCCGGGAGTGAGAGAGGAAGCAACATCTGTCGTCACAGCCATCTTGGGACGTACAGGAACCAGTCTGCAAATCCAATGCGCTCTGGGTTCCGAAGAAGCTCTCGAGCTCTCGAGGGTCCGCTTGGATGTGGGATACGTCGTAGCACGACGTTTGTCGTCGACCGACTTGATGATCGGTCGGCGAGGCCGCCGGCGCTCCAAAAAACGCGTCGTCGAGATCCCACGAACCTGAGTCCCCCCGGCTCTCGATGACAACAACCGTTCCACGAGAGCGCCGTATCCGGAGGTTTATCGTACACTAACTCCGTCATCTTCGACCGTCACGGCCGGGGTATCGGACCTCGTTCGAGGAGGCGGGCGGTCCCCAAATACATCTGCGTCGTCGAGGGTACGATCACCAAAGCCCCCCTGAGAGCTGGCTCTCAGGAGGGCAAAGGCGCCGGAGAGGCGAGGGTCATCACATCGCCGTCGTGTCGTCGCTTTTGGCCTCTCTGATGGCTTTCTTCAGAGACGTCATCGTCTCCTGGAACTTCTTCGGGAGCTCGGCCGTGCGCTCGCTCATGTCCTTGATCCGTTTGATCGTGCCGGTCAGCTCCGTGCCGATCTTGGCGGCTCGAGCCTTGTTGTCAGAGAAGTCCTCCTCCGCTTTGCTGGTGAGCTTCTGACCCGACTCGAGAAGGTTTTTGGTCGTCTTCTGAAGCTTCTTGGCCTTCAGCGTCTTGCGCATCGGCATGTACATCTTGGCGATGCGCTCGAGCTTGGGATACTCTTTGAAGAGCTGCTTCTGGACGGACTCGACCTTTTCTTTCGAGATCGACTTGAATTGCGAGGGGATCTGACTGGTCTTGCCACTGAGCATCATGGCGGTGATCTTCTGGCGCTTTTGCATCGAGAGGTTGGCATTCTCCGAAGCCAACATGCCGAGCGTCTCACCGGTCACGAGCTCGCTCACGAGCCCATTTTCGACCATAGCGTTCAGGTCGCCGAGGAACTGGTCGGTGAGCACGAGTTTGCCGTGGAACTTCGCGCTCTTTTTGAAGAAATCGTCATATTCTGGACTCCCCGTCTCGACGTATTCGACCTTGGTCTCGTCCTGTTTGAACGGATTGTCTTCGTCGAGGAATTTGAAGTTCTCGTGCACTTGAGAGGGCTCGAGAACTTGTGTTTCGACATTGACTTCCTGCCCGGTAGCCGCTGCCATCGCACCGGCCGCGCCCGAGGTGGTGCTGCATCCGCCGAACGCGAAGAGCAGACACGTCAACCCGGCCAGATAAAGGGTCATTCTTTTCATCACAATCCTCCTCAAAATGATAAGGGCGGTTAATCGAGTGACGAACCGTATCGTATTCCCTTCCAAAGGGGACGGAACGTCATTGAATGAGTCCTTTTGTTCCTAGATAGAATTCGAGACCGCGTCAAGGCGGACGCGTTTGCCTGCTATGAGATCATCGACGTCTCACGGCGCATCGTCGATATGTGGCGTCGCCTCTCGACATGCCGGAGAGCGTGTCGAGACGCGAGACATGAGGCAATATATTATTGTCAACAACTTGAGGACCGTGATAGCGTCGAACGTATGTTTGCACGGCGACACAACGATACTGTTGAGCCGTCTGGAGCGTTTTATGCATTCTGGAGCGTTTCATGCATTCTGGAGCGTTTCATGCATGGTTGGTCTTACCTCGCAATTCGCACGCGTTCATGTTGTCTCCGTTGGGAGATGGCTCTC
>JAQCND010000143.1 GCA_028274765.1 Bradymonadaceae bacterium | reverse complement strand
GCACGCCCACCGCGCCGAGACGTGCTACGCCTTCCATCGTGCCGCTCGGCTCTGGCGCTGGATCGCCGATCAACCCGAGTCGAGTCGCCGACTGACGTCTCTGGATCCGCGCCGCGAACTGGCTCGCGTCGAACAACTGGCCGGTCGCCCCGACGAAGCGGCTCGCCTCTTCGACCAGCTCGCCGCCGACCTTCCGGAGGGACTGCAGCGCACTCGCCTCAGATCCGACGAGTTCGAGGCGCGGATCGCCGCCGGGGATCGGGCTGGGGCTGTCGAGGCTCTTCAGGAGTCTCTCGCGCACTACGGCGATCGATACGATGCCAACTCCCTGGTTACCTGGTTTTCGGAGTGGAAACACCGGACAATCGCGGCCACCAACCGCTGGTCCGACGACCTCGAGCGCACCTCGACCGACGAGATCGGGGCCGAACGCATGCTCCAGGTCGATCTCTATCGACGATCCGTCTGGCTCAACGATATCTTGGACAGTACGCGAGGCCCCCGTTTTCGGGCCAAGTTGTCGGCCCTGGCCGAGCGCTCGAAGCATGCCCTCCTCCTCGGCTACGACCGGTTTTTCCTCGGATGGCAATGCCATCCTCAGCGTCTCCATCGACGCCCCGACCGGGCCCGAGAATGGTACGACGAAGCTGCCTATCTCTTCGAACGGGCCGAGGCGCCGCTGCCCCGCTCGACGACGGAGCTGGCGCGCGCCAATCTCCATCGCAAGGCGGGCGATTTCGAGCAGAGCCATCGGGCCCTCGAGGGAGCCGACGAGTGGGCCGACCAGTCTCCGGATCGAAGCGACATCGACTTCCTGATTCCTTGCGAGCGCGCCCGCCTCTACATCGAGCGAGGAGAGCTCGAGGAGGCCGAAGCGCAGGCCCACAAGATCTTGCATTTCTTTCGGGGGCATGCGCTGGCGTCGTTTCGAGCCCGGCAGATTCTCCTGCCCATGACCCTGTTGCGAGGCGCGATTGAGCGAGCCGAGCTCGTCCTCGACAGGTGCCGAGACTTCGTCGATAGCCATCCCCCCTCGTTGACCGACCTGTGGCTGCTCCGTCAGCAGACCCGACTCGCCCTCGCCCGTGGACGCCCTGAAGTGGCGGTCGGACAAATCGAGATCGTCCGCGATCGACTCGAACGAGCCGACCTGCTCGGGCTCCCCTACGTCCAGGGGATGTTGCACATGAATGAGGGACAAGCCGCCATCGCCCTCGCCGAACGCAAACGCTCACTCGGGGAGCGGCGCCGACACGATTTGCACGACCGGGTCGAATCGTCGGTGACGACTCTCCGCACTCATCTCGAGAGCTTCGATCCTCCCATGCGGGCCGAGATGTATCGTCTCATGGCCCGGCACGCCCTCGCCCGCGGTCGAGAGAACGAAGCTCGACAGGCGGTCGAGGACGCCCATCAGCAGTTGGCGTCCTACCCCAATCCCATCTCGCGCACCCTCTGTGCCGAGGCCAAGGGACTGGTCCATCGGCACAGTTCGAGCATCGACTCCGAGGGCACGTCGCTGATCGAACAGAGTCGCATTCTCTATGAACACCGCGATCTTCGTGCCCCCCTCGTACTCGAGGGCTGGCCCATCCCGGAGCGTGACTCACTGCTGCAGCCCGACGACGAGGACGGCGACTGATCCTCTGATCTGCGGAGCTGCTCCGAATACGCTCGGCCGCCCGGCGAATGGGCTCGTTCGTGTCTCACCTCGTCCCCTCTCGTCTCGACGCCCCGTCGCCCGTCTGTCCCCCGACAGACGTATCGATCTCGAGAGATCCTCGCCCCTTGAAATCACATTTGCCCTCTTATAACGTCCATTGCGCCGACTGGGAGTTTGATGGAAAACTCCGGCCCCGTGCGACACGCCCGGCGTCGCGAGTTTCCGTGCTCGTGCTGACACACGAGAGGCGCATCGTTCACATGATGTGATGCGCTGGCGTGATTTGTCTGGAACCTCTCCCACTTATCTCAACGACTCGACAGGAGTGGCATGATGTTGAATCGCACGACGCGATCGATTGGATGGCTATTGACAATATCAGTCATGAGCTGGGGTTTTGCCGCCTGCGGGGGCGGAGGGGGCGATGGCGGGGGAGGAGGCCCGAGCTGTGGAGACGGTACGGTCAAAGAGAACGGTGAATGCGTCCCCGAGAGCACCACGTCCTGTGGCGAAGGGACGACGCGCAACGACAGCGGCGAATGCGTCCCGTCGGGCGAAAGTCTCACCTGTGGCAACGGCTCCGTCGCCGAAGGAGGCGAGTGCGTCCTCGAAGAATCGAGCGCCTGCAGCGAGGGCACCCAGCTTCAGGACGGTTCGTGTGCTCCTGCCCCGAATTCGTGTGCTGACGGCACGGAATTCGACATGGAGACGGGCCGATGTATCGCCGTCGTCAGTTGCGGCGATCGCACCAACGAAGAAGACGGCACCTGTGTGCCGGACCTCCAGGCTGTCTGTAACGCCATGGGCGCAGCTGTGCGCCCCGGTGACGACGGCGAAAACTGCGTCGTCGACTTCAACGAGGCCTGCTCCGAGGGCACGAAAGCCAATGACGATGGAACCCAGTGCGTCCCGAATGACTCCGCTTGCCGAGATGGTGATACGATCTTCAACGGCAAGTGTACGTCCCCGGCCGAAGAGAGCGCTGCCAACGCCGGTGTAAACGAGAGCGAGAACAACGACCCGGACCTCGGCGGTTCGGCCAACGAACTTCAGTTGGGAGACAACGATTCGGTCGTCTTTACGGGTGCGATCGAGTCACCGTCGGATCGAGATGGGGACAATACGGTCGAGCAGGATGTCGACGTCTACACGTTTACCGCAGACAACGTCGGAGACTGGTTCCAGATCAGCCTTCAGTCGACGGGCGTTCCCGGCATTGGCTTTACCGTCGTGGGTCCGAACGGCGATTACCGCCGAACGGGCTCCATCGATGCCTCGGATCCGATCCGCCAGATTGCCGCTCCTCAGACGGGTGAGTACGAGATCCGCGTCGAGCCAACGCGCACGCTTCTCAACGACAACGTCGGTCCCGTCGGCGGCGACGACTGGAGTTACGTCGGCGAGCTTCGAAGCATTAACGCGCCCTCTCCGTCAACGGTCGATTTTGCGACCGACGGCAACTCTGCCTCCGGTTCGGTCAACACACTAGACGACAATCTCTTCGAGATGCAGGGCTTCCAGAGCGGAGACTTCGTCGAGCTTTCGGTCGACGCGCTCGGTGATGACGTCCAGGGTGGCAATGTCCAGCTCTGGGACGGCACGAGCAGTCGAATTTTCTCGAAGGACGTCGACGAGGGTGACGTCGTGGGCTTCCCCTTCCCCGACGTCCAGGGCTCGGTTCTTCTTCTCGTCGATGGAGAAACCGTGATCGGGCCTCAAGATAGCTTCGAGTTCAGTGCCTCGGCTGGCGGTGCCAACGACATCGGTCAAGTCGGAAACGACACCGAAGAGAGCTCGGCGAAGATGACGTACCAGTCGGATGAGACAAAGCTCTACACCTTCTCGGTCGGTGCGGGTCAGATCATCGAAATCAGCCACGAAAACCCCGGTGAGGACACTGATTTCGAAATGACACTCCAGGATAGCCAGCTCAACGAGATTGCTTCAGTCGACGAACTCGACCCGCGCAACGATTTCTCACCGGATTACATCTATCGGTATACCGAGACCGGAGGCACCTTCATTCTCAAGGTGACAAACGGCGAGGCCAGCTCCATCAGTGAAGAGCAGATCTTCGTCCGAACGTCGACTCCCAACGATCTCGGTCAAGCTCAGCCGGGAGATATGGTATCGGGCCAGCTCTCGTCGACGACGAGTGAACACCAGTCGGCCTTTTATCTCCTCACCCTGAGTCAGGCTGCCGCTCTCGAGATCACTTCTGCGACGAACAAGGACGATGGCCACAACGTCATCTTCCGCAATGCTTCATTCCAGGGATTCTATGGTGAATCTATCGACGGAAAGTCGGGCACATTGGATGTCCCGCGTGCCGAGGCAGGCATGTTTTTGGTCGAGATAGAGGCGGACGAAGCCGATATCGAATCCAACAACTTGGACATCAATCTGTCGTCACCGCCTCCCGGTGAGGAAGAACCGAACGATTCGCGCTCAAACGCCGCTTCCGGTCAGCTGGGTGAGACACACGTCGCTCTCTCCAGTGGCGGCAGCGACGTTGACCATTATCAAGTGTCGCTCTCCAGTGATCTCGGTGCCGAAGAGACGCTGAGAGCCGAGGTGAACGGCCCCACCGAGATCAACAGCTACGAATGCAAGCTGCTGGATAGCAGTGGAAATGCCATTACGGAGCGAAGTGAGCATGATCAGGGATGTGTTCTCCTCGCAGGTGGGCTCAGCCAGGGCGATTACTACGTTCAAGTCGAAATCACCGAATCGGCCAACATCCCGTACGAACTCGATCTCGCCAAAGAGACGGGCACCCCTGAATCCGAAATCCTCACGGGTAGCAACAGCTCGAGCAACGACAGTGCGAGCGATGCAACTGCTCTAAAAGGATCGGATCTTGGAGCCAATGGTGAGAAAATCGCTTACGGACGCTTGGACGTCAATGACACGGAGGATTACTTCTCCTTTTCAATAGGCTCCCAGCTCAGCGGTGTTACCATCGCTGGTCTTGAAGAACTCGGGGAGGACACGACTGGCGACATCAAATGGGAGATCACCGACTCGAATGACAATGCCGTTCTTTCGAGCAGTGGAGATAAGACGACCCAGGGTATTGCCTCTGGCTCATATACTCTCCGAGTATTCGTCGACAACGGATCCGTTCTGGAGACGTCGGATACCCCCGAGAACAGCGAATATCAAGTCATGCTCTCCAACTTCCAGCCCGATCAGTCGACGACCAATCAGCCAGATGCTACCATCCCCGACGATGATTCGAATGGGGCAACCAATTCGATCAGCGTGTCGAGCTGCGGCAGTGTGCAGAAAGCAGCAGTCGAGCTCGATGTCTCCCACGAGTCTGAGCAAGATCTCCAGATCGAGCTCACCAGTCCGAATGATCAGACCGTCATACTCCAGAGTTCTGAGGATGTCTTTGGCGGTAGTGACTTCCAGACTCGCTTTTATCCGTTCATCAACACTCCCGAGGAATCACTTTCAACATTCACCGGGAACAACGCTGACGGAGATTGGAGTCTGAAAATAGCCGACGAGGTCTCAGGATTTGGGGATGAAGACGGAACTCTCAACTCCTGGACCCTCCACCTCCGATGCAACTAACTCGACCGACCGCTCGGGGCGGCTCGCGCCGCTCCGAATGGGTTGACTCCGAGCCGCCGGTTCCGCTCAGTGCGGGGCCGGCGGTTTTTTATTTGGGGTTGAGCGTCTGAGCCTCTGAGTCGGCGGCCACGAGACGTGAGCCGTTTTCACGTCCACGAGTTTGGACGTCGAGTCGAGTCACGTCGTCTCCCCCGTTTGTTCGACTCGCGTTCCCGGCTGCGCTCGACACGAGCAGATACGCCTCTCCCGTAAGTCACCCTCCGGAGCGTCCGCGCGCGAGGCGCTCGCTCCGCCCGCCGCAGGCCGGCCAGTCGTTCGAAGGGGCGATGCCTCACCGAACCGAAAGGCCGGTGAAATCGGGCAGCCAGCTCCTTCCAGACCACCTGACAGCTCGCCGCAGGCCCCTCCATACATGATCGTCGGCAGATGGGGCGGTTTTGTTGCGTCGGCGGGGTAGGATGAAGACGCATCCGGAGGGCGCCTCCCGGATTCTGCGGGATATACCTGCGCTCACTTGCCGGCAAGGATGCCGGCGCTCCGAGAATCCAAGCAAGGATGCCGGCGCTCCGAGACTACAGACAAAGATGTCGGCGCTCCGAACGTGCAGCCCCCTCGATGTCACAGACCTGCGTCGCCCTTCATCGAGAGAAGCGCACGGATGCTTCGTGACATGCCTCGCGCCCACTCGCCGGCAGGGATGCCCACTTCCAGAGGAAGTACAGGGACGCTCCGAGGGTCAGATCTCGAGATACGACGAACCTAATTTGCTTCCCAGCGAGAGGAGACACTCATTTCAGACCGTGTTTCTCCAGCAGATTGCGGAAGTGGTATCGCGACAGGCCAGCCTCTTCGGCGGCATGGGCGATGACGCGGTCGTGTTGTTCATAGAGGCGAGCGCAGTATTCGCGCTCGAAGGCATCGACCAGTTGCTGTTTGGCCTCCTTGAACTCGGCCTCGAAGTCGGTCTGGAAGGTGTCGGCCGCGTCGGGGTCGGGGTTGGATTCCGGCGCGAGCCCTCCCTCGAGCCGGAGATCGGCGCGTCCGATCGTCGTGCCGTCGACCAGATGAGCGGCCCGGCGGATCGTATTGCGAAGCTCGCGGACGTTGCCCGGCCAGGAGTAGCTCATCAGTTTGTCGAGAGCGTCGGCGGTCGGCTCCGGGTTCCGCTGATCGGGGAGAGACTCGCGGACGTCCTCGAGAAAATGGTCGACCAACAGCGGGATATCCTCGGTCCGCTTCGAGAGGGGCGGCAGCTCGATCTCGACGACCGAGAGCCGAAAGTAGAGATCCTCGCGGAAGTGCCCCGCATTGACCTCGTCCCGTAGGTCGCGATTGGTAGCGGCGACGACTCGAACGTCGGCGTCGAGGCGCTCGGTGCCGCCGACGCGCTGAAAGGTACCGTTCTCGAGCACCCGCAACAATTTCGGCTGCAGATCCGTCGACAGTTCCCCGATTTCGTCCAGAAAAAGCGTTCCGCCCTCGGCGCGCTCAAAAGCGCCCTCTCGCTGGTCGACCGCCCCGGTAAACGCCCCCTTTTCGTGGCCGAAGACGTGAGATTCCATCAAGTCCGGCGGGATGGCCGAGCAGTCGAGCACGACATACGGACCCTCGCTTCGTCGCGAAGCGTCGTGGAGCGCTCGAGCCGCTCGTTCCTTGCCGGTTCCCGTCTCTCCCTGGAGCAGACAGGTCAACTCCGAGGAAGCAATCTTCTCGAGCGTCGCAAACACCTCGCGCATCGCCGGCGAGCGACCGATGACTCCATGAAACGTATCGTCGTCGCTCAACGGGATCTCGACCGTCTCCCCGAGGGGTTCGAGCCGGAAGGTGGAGTTGCCCGCCTGAAAGTCGACGTCTGGTTCGAGGTAGATCGACTCGATGCGACATCCGTCGAGCTTTGTGCCATTCGTCGAGTCGGCGTCTCGCAGCAAAAACCCCTCTTCGTCGGCTCGAATCTCGAAATGAGTCGAGCTGATCGAGCGGTCCTCGACGACGGCGTCGTTGACCGATGCCCGGCCGACATGCAGACTCCCCCGGTCGACGACGAATGCCTCTCCAGCCTCGGGCCCCTCGACGACGACGAGTTTGGCCTTGTGGAGTTCGCGCGAGGCGGGGCGATCGTCGACGAATTTCGTCTCGAGACCCATCTCGTCGCTCATCTCGTCTCCTCGGCTCGAAAAGAAAGGAAGCAGTCACCACCACACACGGCTCCATGATAACACGAGGCCTGCGAGGCGTGTACCGCCCGGAAGAGAATGCGAGGGGACTCGAGGGAAGAGGGGCGGAGCGAACGAGATGTTCACGGGACACTCCGAGCCGTCCGGCCAGCTCGGAGGTTCTCCGCGATACCGTCACCCCTCCGAAGATGCCTCGGACGAAGGCATGTTGTGCGCCGCCTCGCCGACCAGCTCCGCGATGTAGTCGGAGAGTTCTCGGATGGCTCGGCGATGGGGAAACGAGCGTCGCACGGCCAGTGCGATAGTTCGAAACGGCTGTGAGGCCGGAGATCGGGTGGTCATCTCGCAGCCCGAACGGAGGGTCAGCGCCGGAAACAGACCGACGCCCCAGCCGGACTCGACGAAGGCGCGCATCGTCTCGAGGCTCGCGCCCCGGAAGGTCTTGCGCGTGCCGGCCGGCTCGATGTTGCAGGCATCGAGCGTATGGTCGCGCAGGCAGTGCCCCTCGTCGAGCAGCAGCAGATCGTCGGGGTTGATTGTGTCCAGCTGAATCTTATCTTCACCGGCGAGCGGGTCGTCGGGCGGCATGCCCACGAAGAGATGCTCCTCGAAACATTCGATGACGGCAATCGATTCCGAGGTCGGCCAGGGGAGCGCCAGCAGGACGGCATCGAGGTCATGGGAATCGAGTGCCTCGAGCAGATCGTCGGTCAATCCCTCGGTGACCTCGAGTTCGAACGCCGGATAGCGCCGCTCGATCGCCGGAAGAATACGTGGTAGCAGATAGGGGCCGAGCGTTCGGATGACCCCGAGACGCATCTCGCGTTGAAACAGGCTGTCGGAGGCGGCGGCCGCCGTCTCTTCGAGTTCATGAACGGACGCCATGACGTGCTCGGCCTGATCGAGAATGGCCTCACCGGCCGGCGTCGGGGTCGCTCCCGATGCGTTTCGTTCAAAGAGGGTGACCCCGAGCGATTCCTCGAGCTTCTTGAGTCCCTGGCTGAGCGAGGGCTGGGAGACATGGCAGGCGTCGGCCGCTCGACTCATCGTCTCGTACTCGCGGACGGCGAGAGCATATTTGAGCTGAGTGAGCGTCATGTCGGAGGGGATGCAGGTGTTATAGGTTTCGCTTAACCGGCCGATACACACAATCGAATTTACTAATAGACCCCGGGTTTGTAAGCTTTAAACTTGCGCTGACATTCCCGGCGTTGTTCGAATAAATTATCTTTACAACGAGTCACCTTCTCAGCACGATTCGTTTCGTGTCCCCACAACTCAGGGAGTCACATCTATGCAGGACGACAATCCCGATCCCAATCCCGAGAATGCGATGAGCGAGTGCCCGGTGATGCAAGGGCCCGAACAGCGACAACGCGCCGGGTCGGACACGGCCAACCAGCACTGGTGGCCCGACCAGTTGAACCTGGATGGCCTCCAGCAGGAGGACCGGCACCTCGACCCGACGGGTGACGACTTCGATTACGCCGAAGCCTTCCAGAGCATCGATTACGACGAGCTCAAATCTGACCTCGAAGAAGTCATGGAGGACTCGAAGGAGTGGTGGCCCGCCGATTACGGCCATTACGGTCCCTTCATGGTCCGAATGTCCTGGCACGCCGCCGGTACGTACCGCGTCCACGACGGTCGCGGCGGCTCCGAAGGCGGACACCAGCGCTTCGCGCCGCTGAACAGTTGGCCCGACAACGCCAACCTCGACAAGGCGCGCCGTCTGCTCGAGCCGGTCAAAAAGAAGTACGGCCGCAAGCTCTCCTGGTCCGATATGCTCGTGCTGGCGGGCAATGTCGCCATGGAATCGATGGGCTTTGAGACCTATGGCTTCGCCGGAGGACGCCAGGACGACTGGTCTCCCGAGAACACCTACTGGGGGGCCGAAGACAAGATGGAGACCTGGGACAAGCGCTACAACGAAGACGACGAGCTCGAAGAGCCGCTCGGCGCCACGGTCATGGGGCTGATTTACGTCAATCCCGAGGGCCCGAACGACAATCCGGACCCCGAGTGGTCGGCCGAACGTATCCGCCAGAGCTTCGGTCGCATGGCGATGAACGACGAGGAGACATTCGCGCTCATTGCCGGTGGTCACACCTTCGGCAAGGTCCACGGCGCTGGCCCCGAGAGTCACAAGGGCCCCGAGCCGAACGCCGCGCCGCTCGAAAACCAGGGCTTTGGCTGGGAGACCGAGTTTAAAGAGGACAAGCCCGGCGCGATGATCACCAGCGGACTCGAGGGACCGTGGACCCAAGAGCCCACCGAGTGGGACATGGCCTACCTCAACAACCTGCTCGATCACGAGTGGGAGCTGACCCAGAGCCCCGCCGGCGCCTACCAGTGGACGCCCAAAAACGAGGATGAGATTGAGAAGACCCCGGATGCCCACGATCCGGACGAAGAACAGACGCCGATCATGCTCACGACGGACGTCGCGCTGAAGCGCGACCCGGACTACCGCGAGATCGCCGAGCGCTTCCGCGACAATCCCGACGAGTTCCGGGAGGCGTTTGCGCGGGCCTGGTTCAAGCTCATCCACCGCGACATGGGGCCCAAAGATCGCTACGTCGGCCCCGAGGTGCCGGACGAAGATCTGCTCTGGCAGGATCCCGTCCCCGAAGTCGATCACGAGCTGATCGGCGACGACGAGATCGCCGAGCTCAAAGACATGGTCCTCGATTCGGACCTGACGGTCTCCGAACTCGTCAAAACGGCCTGGGCGGCAGCCTCGAACTACCGCGACACCGACAAGCGCGGCGGTGCCAACGGCGCTCGCATCCGGCTCGATCCCTACAAGGGCTGGGAGATGAACGAGCCCGACAAGCTCGCCGACGCCCTGGATACACTCCAGGCCATCCAGGAGGACTTCAACGACTCGCGGTCCGACGACGTGCGAGTGTCGCTGGCCGATCTGATCGTCCTGGGCGGCAAGGCCGCGATCGAGAAGGCCGCTGACGAGGCCGGCTACGACGTCGAGGTCGACTTCGAGCCGGGGCGCACCGACGCCTCGCAGGAGCAGACCGACGTCGATTCGCACGACTACCTCGAGACGCACGCCGACGGCTTCCGCAACTACGTCAGCGACGACGCCCCCCGCAAGCCGGAAGAACTTCTGGTCGACAAGGCGGAGCTTCTGACGCTGACGGCTCCCGAGATGACGGTACTGGTCGGGGGCATGCGCGCGCTCGGCGCTACGTACGAGGACACCGACCTCGGCGTCCTCACCGACGAGCCGGGCACGCTGACCAATGACTTCTTCGCGAATCTGCTCGACATGAGCACGGAGTGGGAGAAGTCGGAGACCTTCGACAATCTCTTCGAAGGGCGCGACCGCGAGACGGGTGATCTCCAGTGGAAGGCCACCCGCGCGGACCTGATCTTCGGCCACCACCCGCAGCTTCGGGCGCTCTCGCAGTACTACGCGGCTGACGACGCCGAAGAGCAGTTCGTCCAGGACTTCGTCGACGCCTGGAGCAAGGTGATGCAGCTCGATCGCTTCGATCTCGAGTGATCACCTGACGGCTCGCTCGACGGCGACATGAAAGATGGGCCGCCCCTCTCCAGGGGGCGGCCTTTTTTGTGGGTCTATCAAACCGCTCGATGGGCTCTC
>JAQCND010000133.1 GCA_028274765.1 Bradymonadaceae bacterium | reverse complement strand
GCTGTTGAAGGGCAAGATCAACGGCCAGTACGTCAATTCCATCCTCGCCAAACGCGAGGCCAAGCAGATGGGCTACGACGAGGCCATTCTGCTCGACGCCGAGGGCTACGTCTCGGAGGCCTCCGGCGAAAATCTCTTCGTCGTACGAGGCGAAACCATTTACACGACCCCGCTCGGGAGTTCTATCCTCGAGGGTATCACACGCGACACGGTGATGACGCTCGCCGACGAGCGCGATTACGAGGTCGTTGAACAGAAGTTCACACGCGACTTCCTCTACATGGCCGACGAGGTCTTCATGACCGGGACGGCCGCCGAAGTGACGCCGGTGCGCGCTATCGACGATCGCACCATCGGCGACGGCGAACCGGGGCCGGTCACTCGCGCCATCCAATCCGATTACTTCGAACACGTCAGAGCAGAAAGCGAGCACCACGAGGAGTGGCGCACGTATATCGAGGTATGACCGTTGCAGCCGACCAGCTGCGGCGGTGAATTCGTCCTTTGATTGTGTCTTCTGGTACGAGGAGTTCGCCATGACCGAGAAGATCGACCGCATCGTCGACCTGTTGGGCGATGAAGCCGACGACCTGCTGAATCATGAGTCCAAAACCATCCCCAAGGAGAAGCTCTACACACCGGGGCCGGACTTTATCGACGAGGTCTACGCGCAATCGGATCGCGGGCCGCGCGTGCTGACAAACCTGGCGCGCATCTTCAACCACGGCCGCCTCGGCGGAACTGGCCACTTGTCGATCCTCCCGGTCGATCAGGGGATCGAACACTCCGGAGGCGCGGACTTTGCCCCGAACCCCGACATATTCGACCCCGAAAAAGTCGTCCAGCTGGCGATCGACGGGGGCTGCAATGCCGTGGCGTCGACGTTTGGCGTCCTCGGAAGTGTCGCCAACCAGTACGCCCACAAGATCCCGTTTATCGTCAAGATCAACCACAACGAGCTCATGAGCTGGCCGAACCACTACGATCAGATCGAGTTCGGCACGGTCCAGCGCGCCTTCGACATGGGGGCGGCGGCCATCGGCGCGACGATCTACTTCGGCTCCGAGGAGTCCAAGCGCCAGATCAAAGAAATCTCCAAAGCCTTCGCCAAGGCGCACGAACTCGGGATGGGCACGGTGTTGTGGTGCTACGCCCGCAACAAGGAGGCCTTCATCGTCGACGGCACGGATTACCACGAGGCTGCCGACGTGACCGGCCAGGCCAACCACCTCGGCGCCACCATTCAGGCCGACATCATCAAGCAAAAACAGCCAACTCTCAACGGCGGCTTCAAGGCCATCAAGAACCCCTCGCCGGACAATCCCAACGGCGAGCGCTTCTGTCGCCGCGACGAGCGGATGTACACGGAGCTCGCCAGCGACCACCCCATCGATCTGACGCGCTATCAGGTGCTGAACAACTACATGGGGCGCGTCGGCCTCATCAACAGCGGCGGCGCCTCGGGGGACAACGACCTCCAGCAGGCGGTCCGCACCGCCGTCATCAACAAGCGCGCCGGGGGCACGGGATTGATCTCCGGGCGCAAGGTGTTCCAGAAGCCCAAAGACGAGGGCATCGACGTCCTCCACGCCATCCAAGACGTCTACCTCTGTGACGAGGTGACCGTCGCTTGAGGTGTGCATTCGTCCCCTCGCTCGCGGGTTCTTCCTCTTTACTTATGCGCCGTCCAGGGTTCGGACATATGGCCCTCGCCGCCTGTCTCCTGCTGGGGGCATGGGGGGTGGGGGGATGCGACGAGCAGGGGGACGAAGGATTCGTCGTGCTGATGAGTGCCAGTCCCAGCGGACTGGATCCGAGATTCGTCACCAGCGACGCCAGCGCCCAGTTGGTCGGTCTGCTCCACGCCGGGCTCGTGACGGTCGATACGCAATCGGGGGAACCCCAACTCGACCTGGCCGCATCGGTCAAGCAACCCACGCCCACCCGCTACGCATTCACTCTCCGGGAGGACGCCTATTTCCACGATGGCGAGCCGATCACCACCGAGGACGTCCGGTATACGCTGATGCAACTCGACAGCGATCTCGTGCAGAGTCCGTATGCGGGCACGCAGCGCCGGATCGAGTCGTTCGAGACCATCGATGACAAACAGTTCGTCATCGAGCTCGAGGCGCCCCACGCTCCCTTTCTGACGAGTCTCTCGCTCGGCATCGTCCCCAAACACGTCTGCGCCGGCCACGAGGAGTGTCCGGGCGACCCCATCGGAGCGGGTCCCTTCGAGTTCGTCGAGAAGGAGGGCGAACATCGCTACGTCTTTCAGGGGTTCGAGGAGTACTTCGAGGGCGAGCCGCCGGTCGACAAGCTCGTCTTCAAGGTCGTCGAGGACAGCAACACGCGACTCCTGGCGCTGCTCGGCGGCACGGCCGATCTCGTCCAAAACGCCGTCTCTCCGATGATGCTCCCGGTCGTCGAGGAGGCGAAACAGCTCGAGGTCGAGACGGCGCCCTCGTTCAAATATTCGTATGTCGCGTTCAATCTCGAACATCCGATTTTGAAAAAGAGGCGCGTCCGTCGGGCCATCGCCTACGGGATCGACCGCCAGGCCATCGTCGAGCACAAGTTTCGAGGGCATGCGACACTCGCCACGGGACTGCTGGCGCCCTCGCACTGGGCCTACGAACCCGACGTCCCGACTTACCCTTATCGCCCCGACAAGGCGCGCGGACTGCTCGACGAGGCGGGGTATCCCCGTCCGGGCCCGGATCAGCCGCGCTTCGAGGTCGAGTTCAAGGTTTCCTCCGATCGATTTCGCAAGTCGATCGTCGAATTGATGGCCAGTCACCTGGGACGCATCGGCATCGAGGTGACGGTGCGATCCTACGAGTGGGGGACGTTTTTTCACGACATCAAGAGCCGCAACTTTGCGATGACGACGCTTCAGTGGCCCTCGGTCGTCGAGCCCGGGCTCTACAAATGGATCTTTCACTCCGACAACATCCCGACCGCTGACAATCGGTCGGCCGGCGCCAACCGCGGAGCCTATCGCAACGAACGGGTCGACGAGCTCCTCGAGCGCGGCGAGAGCGTGACCGATCGCGACGAACGGCGTGATATTTATGGGAAAATCCAAAAGATTCTGGCCCGCGACCTCCCCTACGTGTCGCTCTGGCACGAGAGCAACATGGCCATTCTCAAACGGGGCGTCCAGGGCTATTACATGACGCCCAACGGGCGGTTCGAAGCCCTCAAACAGACGAAGCCCCCCTCGAACGACTGATCCTCTGCCCCCTCGATCTCCATGTCTCCCTCCGACGCCGACGACAGTGCGCCCTCTCCCCGAGAGGCAGCGCCCGATGCCGATCAGGAGCCCGCCTCGCGGGACGTCGTCTCGTGGGTGATCGGCGGACTGATCGTCGCGCTACTCGCGATCAATGCGGTCAATCTCTTGAAATCTCCTCCCGTCGGCGACTTCGTCGGCGAGCCCGCTCCCGCTTTCGAGCTCGAACGCCTCGAGGGCGAGGGCACGGTCTCGCTCGACGATCATCGGGGCGAAATCGTCGTCCTCGACTTCTGGGCGACCTGGTGCCCTCCCTGCCGAGAGCAGATGAGGAATCTCGAGCGCCTTCAGCGCCGAGATGCCCTCGATGACACCTACACGCTCCTCTCGATCAACACCGAGACCTCCAAACCCCCGAAACAGATTCGAGTCTTTCTGAACAAACGCGGGTGGAACAACTTTACCACGTTACTCGACGACGGCGCCACGTCGGATGTCTACAAGGTGGAGACACTCCCGACGCTCGTCGTCGTGGGGCCCGACGGCAAGGTGCGCCACGCCGACACCGGCGTCCACCCGACCGACGAGCTGGCCTCGATCGTCCGAGAGGCTCAAAATTGAGGTGAGGAGCCCGAGTCGGAACGATGGTCGGACCGATCGACGACCACGAAGGGAATCACGACCGAAAACAGGAAGAGACAGAGTAAAAGCGTCGTCGCCGGCACGTGGATCACCAGATAGGGCAGGCAGGTCGCCACGATGAGAAGGCCACCGAATCCAATGCGAAAGACTCGCCTCATCCGAAACTTCTGACAGCGATCGATCCATCCGAAGTGACGTCCGATCCCGTAAGCGGACAGCATCAACGCCCCGAAGCTCAAAGCGATGACGAGTCCGATCGCTGTCCACGTCAACCACTCGGCGTCTTTGAGCGGCATCATCGAGGCGATACTGTCGAATGATGGCCACCGAAGTATCAGAGCAGGGGCGATCATCCCCCGATGTAACGAGCCCTTGACGCGAGCCGTATCCTGCGTGCGTGACATGGCGCCTCCAGATGGCATCGAATCGGCGGGAGAGACAACGCCTCGTGTCTTCACCCACGATATATTTGCAAATTTGATACCATCTCGTGACGCGTGGTGAAGATGTACGATATGCAGGGCTCGTGAGGGCTCATGGTCCTTCTGTATCAAGAGCGGTTGGGGAGACAGAGGCGCGGCATGTTGTCTGGTCCAATGGGCTCGAGGGCCACGACACGAATGTCATGGCTCGTTCGAATCCGTGGAGGAAGGTTTATCCACAGTTCGCATTCGGAATATCAGAGAGGTGCAATATTTACCGAGCGTCGGGAGAGGTCTTATTTTTTTTCAGCAGGTCCGGCTCCCTTCTCTCGAAGTCCCGGCTGATCGGTCGAGCTGCCGAGTTCGTCGGGATCGAATTTGACGGCGCCGAGTCGGTCGTCGAGCGCCTCGAAAAATTGACGAATATTGCGGGCATTTTGGCCAAAATCCCCCTTGCCGACGCGAGAGGCACTGCGTACTCGCACCCGGGTGACGAAATCCGTCACGGGCTCGATCCAGATGGTGACGTCGTCGACAAACCCGAAGACATACGTCTCGTGCGTGGCTTCGATCTGCCAGGACTGGGGGTCGGCCTCGACGAGCTTCCAGCGCTCTCGAGATTCGATCCTCGTTTGGGCCGCCTCGAAGACGCGCTTCGGTTCGGCCGAGTAGTACTGAGGGCGAATGTTGGGGTATTCGGGCGTCTTCCCGGTCTCGACCTCGTTGATCACGGGCCAGATGCTGGCAGTAACCAGCAGCACCGTTACGATCAGACCGACAGTGACACCGAGCGACACGAGCAGTTTGCGCTTCATAGATCAGCCATCCGAGGCGATTTTCATGACTTCTTCGAAGGTGGTCACGCCGTCGGCGAGCTTGCGAATCGCCGATTCACGGAGGGACATGACCCCTTCGGCCCGGGCGGCCTTGCGTATCTCGGGAGCATCGGCCTCTCGGGTGACGAGTTGGCGAATGTTGTCATCGATGGGAAGGGGCTCGAACACCCCCGTACGTCCACGATACCCCGTTCCGCGACAGCGTGCACATCCCTCGCCGTACTTCATGGGGAGCGTCTTGTCCGAACGAGGAGGGAGGTTGAGCCCGAGCAGTTCGGATTGCTCGCGCGTGAGGGTCGTCTCGGCTCGACAGTGATCACAGATCGACCGTGCCAATCGCTGGGCCATGACGCCGACCAGCGTCGAACTCAGCAAAAAGGGCTCGACCCCCAGTTCCAGCATCCGGGTCACCGTCGACGACGCATCGTTGGTGTGGATCGTGCTGAAGACGAGGTGACCCGTCAACGCCGCCTGCACGGCCATCTCGGCGGTCTCGGCGTCTCGAATTTCGCCGACCATGATGACGTCGGGGTCCTGGCGCAAGAGATTCCGCAGCGCGCTGGCAAACGTCACGTCGATCTTTGGCTGAACCTGCACCTGGTTGAACTCGTCCGAGACCATCTCAATTGGATCTTCGATCGTCGTGATGTTGATCGACGGGCTCGCCAGCTCGCGGAGGCTCGAGTAGAGCGTCGTCGTCTTCCCGCTACCGGTGGGACCGCTGACCAGGATCATTCCCTCGGTGTGACCGATAAAATGACGCCATTTGTGGAGATCCTCATCTGAAAATCCGAGGTCGTCGAGATTCTGAATGAGCGACTGAGGATCGAAAATACGAATGACCAGCTTCTCGCCGAAGGCCACCGGGAGCGTGGCGACGCGGAGCTCGATTTCGCGATCCTCCTGCTCGGTCTTGATGCGCCCGTCTTGCGGACGGCGCTTCTCGGAGATTTCCATGCGCGCCAGCATCTTGATGCGGCTCACGAAGGGCTGGTGAACCTCGCGCGGAAACGTATAGATATTGTGGAGCACGCCGTCGATGCGAAGACGAACGACCGTCTTTTCGCGCTTGGGCTCGATGTGGATGTCACTGGCCCGCTGATCGAAGGCGTACTGAAGCAGATACTCCACCGCCTGGATGATCGGACGGTCGGTAGCGTCGAGCTCGTCGGCCTCCTTGAGTTCGACGAGCTGCTCCAGGTTGCCGACGTCGACCCCGATCGAGGCATCTTGCTCGGCCGCCGAAATCGACGAGCGCAGCCCGTAGACCTTCGTGATCAGCTTCTGAATCACGCTCTTGGGGCTGACGACGAGCTTGATGGGATCGTCGGCGACATTTTCGAGCTGCTGGATCAGCTCCTGGTCGTAGGGGTTGTTCACGCCGATGACCAGTCGGCCATTCTCCCGCCTCAACGGAACACACGAATGGTGGCGCGCGAAGGGGCGACTGATCTCGCCCGCCACGAGATCCATGTCGACCTCGAGGGGATCGGGGCGCTCAAAAGGCACACCCGCATCGCGGGCGACGACCCGCATGATCTGATCTTCGTCGAGTGTCTCACCATCGGGCGTCTCGAACTGAAAGTGAGCCACGACCTCTTCGGGCGTGACCTGATAACGCTCTCCGCTCTTCTGGCCCTGCTGGTCGACGTGATCGCGCAAGATGCGCGATTTGATCGACGAGGCCTGCTTCTCGACCCGACGCACTTGCTTGCGCGTGAGCAACCCCTCGGATTGGAGGAGATCCAGGAGATAGTCGACCGTGAAGGGGATGGCTTGCGTGCGTCGAGCTGTCGTCATGAGAGCAGAGATACCGGTCGGAGACGGCGGATGAACCTGCCGATCGAACGTCGGGCAGGGGGCGCATTTATTCCCCCGATGCCTCATTGTAGACGACTCACCCCGATGGTCCCAGAACATTCAAGGTGACTCCCAGGGCGATCGCATTAGAGGGATAGAACACACATTCACGATTCGTTCCTTGTTATGCCACCTCCATCCTCCCGCCAGGGCGTCGCTGAAGCCACGTGCCAGCAGGGATGCTGGCGCTCCGAACCGATATCGAGTCGATCCGGAAGGCCCGGCCTTCGGAGCGCCCCTGTACTTCCTCCGGAAGTGGGCTTCCAGCCGGCTCACGCTCGCAGTGGGGCATTTCTTATGCGATCGCCCTGAGGTTACTCCAGGTCGATCGCATTCGAGCGTCTCGCCTCCCTCTCCCGACTCTGTCGGAACCGCTCGTCGACGTGCCAGCAAGCTACTCACACCCAGGGATGCACAGAGGCGATCCAAATGGACGTTGAAGATATATTCCCCCCGACGCCACCCGGAGCGTCGTCGGCCTCGCCGGTCCGAGGCGACTGAACGTTCGAGATCGAGGGGACACCATGGGGGCCATCAAGTAAACTCGACAACCTCGAAGCCTGGCGAGATGATCAACTGAATCGAACTCTCTTGCGATCGGTCTGGAACTACTCTCGCGACGACGAGAGATGCCCCCGGCAGCCTCACTCGACCCAGCACTTGCGTCGGCACTCGAGCTCGATCGTCTCTGGAAGATCGACATGGTTTCGACCTCGTATCGGGAGAAATCCTCGGTTGCTCGCCACCGCGCGACACAACAAACCCGTCCCAACTGCCGAAGATCATCGATGAGGGGGGCAGCGGCGAGCTGTCAGGGGTATGGAAGGAGCGAGCCGCCCAACCGTCTGGTCCTTCCGGCAGTGCTCCTCCTCGAACGACTGGCCGGTTTGCGGCGGGCGGCGCGCACGTGGACGCGCCGGAGGGCCCTACATGGGGCCGTATATCTCGCCGGACGGGCGATCGCACCTCTTTCGAACCGAAGCATTTTCTACACATGTTACCTCTCGCGTTTATTTTCGGTCCGGTTGAGTGCGATGTCATACTCATGCCCGGAGACTCCCATGGTCTTTTCGCACGACGGATCCTCATCTCGTGGCTCCAAACGAGTGGTGCCTCTCGACAAAGCCCGAGACATTGCTCGCCAACGCGACACCCTCGCCGAGAAGCTCGAGACACTTCAGCGTGAACACGAACAACTCGCCGAGACCCGGAAGGCTGCCGAACACCGGATCGATGAGCTCGAGGCCCAGCTCAAAGAGGCCGAATGTGAGATCCAGCGGCTTCGAGAGACCGCCGACGCTCCTCCAGCCTCTTCACCGAACAATATCTCGTCTCCGGTGGAGGAGTCGCCATCGCCCGACGAGGTCCCGAATGCCGAGGAGGTCGAACGTCTCGAACGGCGAGTCGCCGAGCTGACCTCCGATCTTCAGCGTGTGCGCAGTCAGTCCGAGGAGGCAGCCGACGAGGCCAGACGCGAGGAGCGCGTTCATCTGCTCTCGGGGCTGGGGGACGTCCTCGACTCAGTCGAACGTGGGCTCGGGATGGACATGGGGCCGTCGGCGAGGGAGGGTCTGAAAGCCATTCGAGCCCAGCTGGTCCGTTTTTTCCGTCGAGAGGGAGCCGACGTCGTCGGTGAGGTCGGCGCCCCCCTCGACCCTCACCGTCACGAGGCGATCGCTCGAATGGACAGCTCCGACGTCGAGCCCGGGCATATCGCCGAAGTCGACCGACACGGGCTCGTCCTCGAGGATGGTACCATCGTGCGCCCCGCTCGGGTCGTGGTGGCGAGCTGAACTCGAAATCGGGAACGCGTCTCGGCTCGATACCTTCGATGCGGCGGCTTCGGCGAGTTTGATTCGTCCCCTTTCACTCATTTGGAGAGAACCGCGAGACTCTATCCCACCCGCGCCTCGACTTTCTCGATCAGCGCCTGAACCCCCCTCTCGAACTCCGTCTCCGGCGTCAGGAGGCTGATCACGAGGTGAGAGCCAGCCTCGAAGTCGTAGAAAAAGCCCGGCTGGACGACGACGTTGCAGTCCTCGAGGAGCTCGAGCACGATATCTGACTCGTCGATAAATCCGGGGAGTTGCACGACCTGATACCATCCTCCTTCGACGGGATAAGCGGTGCACGGAGACGACGCCGCTCGGGCTCGAACCTGCCGTCGGTTGGTTCGGAGTCGCTGCTGGATGGCATCCTGAAATGGAGCGAGCTGATCGAGTATCGTCGGGGCCGCTCGCTGCGTGATCGTCGAGACCGACAGAAAGGCATCGGCGATGAAGGCGAGTCGCTCGATGGCTTCCTCTCGGCGGTCGGGAGGCCCCTCGATTCCCATCCAACTCATTTTGGCGCCCGGCAATCCGGCCACTTTCGAGAGTCCCGACAACACGAACGTCAGGGGACGCTCCTCGGACGGACGATCTCGAAGGTGAGTCAGGACACTCGGGAGTGTCTCGACATCGACCGGATAATCGCCGAAGACTTCGTCGACAATCAACGGGAGATCTCGAGCGACGGCCACGTCGGCGAGTCGCTCGAACATCCCTCGATCGAGCACGTGTCCCGTGGGATTGTTGGGACTGACGATCACGATGCCGCGGAGTGGCTTCATAGTGTTGAGTCGCTCCAGAGCGCCCCCCCCGAGATACCACTCCCCTTCGTAGGTCAACCGATAAGGCCTCGACTCGACACATTCGAGACGGAGGAGATGTTCGAACAGGGGATAACTCGGTTCGGGAACGGCCAGGCCTTCTCCCGGCTCACAGAGGAGCTGAGCGAGCCACGTGTAAGCCTCGCTCGTGCTCGCTGTCAGCGCCACGTGTCCGGGCGAGAGAGTGATCCCTCGTTCTTCGTAGTAATCGGCGACTGCGGTCCGCGCCTCCTCCAATCCCAGGGGGTCGGGATCGTAAGGACGGGTCAGGGTGGATTGCACGCTCGCCCGGAATGCTTGTTCAGCTCGCGCTCGAGCCTCCGGTACGCTCTCGGTGGGATCGGAGCGAGTCAGATCAAGTACGTCGGGTTCAGCCTTCGATCGGAGACGTTCGAACGTCCGGGCGAATTCCGTCGCGTCGAGTGGGTCGGGCAGGCGGCTGTGGCTCCAGATGGCATCGAGCGGGGTGAAAGGAGAAGGTTGGCACTCTCAGAGGTCATGCGCTCGAGATTTCTTCCTGGGCTCTCGAGCCGAAACCGACGATTCGTTCTAGCGGATCGGGAGGGAGCGAACACTTGCTCTGCCTCGCATGTCATCTTCAGAGCGTCGGCTCCGGGGGCCACGGCGGGACGCATCTCGGGCCAGAGTCCGGGGATCGCAATGAGGGTAATCGCATGTGAACGTCTCCTTCTTCTCGGTCGACGCTCTCCCCCGACTCCGAAGGGCCGTTCGTCGACGTGCCAGCAAGTTGCTCATGTCGAAGACGTATCGAGGCGCTCCAGGAGGGGCTCGAAGGGAG
>JAQCND010000126.1 GCA_028274765.1 Bradymonadaceae bacterium | reverse complement strand
CTATCCGCCGATGCCGACGACGAGGACATTGGTCCAGGCGCTCTCGCGCTTCTCGGCGGCCCACGTCTCGATGGCGTCGGGATCCTCGTCGGGAAGGTGGAGAAATCCCAGTTCCTCCCGCTCGTGGGCGCGCTCGAGGTCGGCGAGGGCGGTCCGATAGGGATCGACGAGCGTCTGTCGATCGGAGGGAGCCATCCCGTAGGGGGCTCCGATGACGTCTCGATGCGTCCCGGCGTGCTGGTAGGTCAACTGAGCCACGATACGTCCCCGCTCGAATGAGAGGCGCTCAGTCCTCTTCTTTGACGAATTCGGCATAGGCGTTGGCATCCATCAGCTCGTCGAACTCGTCGGTATCTTCGACCTCGACGCGGATCATCCAGCCGTCCTCGTAGGGACTCTCGTTGACCCATTCGGGCGTATCGATGAGGTCTTCGTGGACTCCGGTGACTTCGCCCGAGACGGGGGCGTACAGTTCGGAGGCCGTCTTGACGCTCTCGATGACGCCGAAATCGTGGCCCGCCTCGACCGGATCGCCCACCCGGGGCAGCTCCACGTAAACCACGTCGCCGAGGAGATCCTGGGCGTGCTCGGTAATGCCGATGGCGACGGTGCCGTCACCCTCCTTGCGTGCCCACTCGTGTTCGTCCGTAAAGAGGTAATCGTCCGGTATCTCCATCACACTATCCGTGTACGTCTCAATCAACCATCAATCGCTCGAATAGAAGGGACTCGAGGTCACTTCGGCCGTCACGCGGCGTCCGCGGATCTCGACGTCCACTTCCGACCTGTCCCAGTCGGATGATTGGATGTACCCCAGTCCGATACTTTCTTCAAGAACGGGGGAGTACGACCCGCTGGTGACCGTCCCCACCTGCCGGTCGTCGACGTAGATGTCGTAGCCCGACCGGAGTACGCCGCGCCCGAGCAAGCGCAGTCCGCGGAGTTTCTGGTCGGGCCCCTCCTCGGCGATGCGCTCGAGCGCGTCTTTGCCGACAAACGGCGTCTCCGTGTCGAGTTTGACCACCCACCCGAGTCGCGCCTCGTAGGGGTTGTTGTCTGCGGTCATGTCCTGGCCGTAGAGGTTGAACATCACCTCGAGGCGGAGCGTATCGCGGGCGCCGAGCCCACACATCGCCATCTCTTCGGCCTCGCCCGCCTCGCGGACGGCTTCGAAGACGGTCTCGCCGTCGTCGGCTGGCACGTACAGCTCGAAGCCGTCCTCGCCCGTGTATCCCGTGCGAGAGACGAGCGTCTCGATGCCGGCGACCTCGCCCATCGAGGCACTGTAGAACTCGATGGAGGGGAGATCGAGATCCGTGCACGACTCGAGGACGGTCTCGGCGTTCGGTCCCTGGATGGCGAGCTGGACGACGTCGTCGCTGCGCTGAATCACGTCGACGTCGTCCAGCGCGTGCGACGTCATGTGCTCGTAGTCCTTCCGGCGATTGCTGGCGTTGACACAGATGAAGATCCGGTCCTCGGCGAGTCGATAGAGGACGAGATCATCGATAATGCCGCCCTCCTCGTTGCAGAGAGCCGCGTACTGGGCGTCGCCATCCTCGAGCGACGAGACATCGTTGGTCACGAGGCGGTCGGTCGCCTCGACGGCTCGATCGCCCCGAATCTCGATCTCGCCCATGTGGCTGATGTCGAAGAGACCGACATTGTCACGGATGGCCATGTGCTCGTCCTGAATACCTTCGTACTGCACAGGCATCGAAAATCCGGCGAACGACGTCATGCGAGCGCCGAGTTCGCGGTGGTAATCTTCGAGCGGAACGTGTTGGGGATCGTCACTCATGAGTCGACTCCTGATAGATGTAATCAACCATCAACATTGAGAATGGCACTCACTGCCTCGAACGGATTGTCGGGGTCATCGAATCGGCGACCTCGCCGGGGTCTCATGTCGGTTCGAAGAGGTCGCGACCCACGTGTTCGGTCAACGTACCGTCGACGAAGGCGAGGTCGTGCTGCCAGCAGGTGGCGCGCACGGTATTTTCCATCAACGTGGCCACGGTCATGGGGCCGACGCCTCCCGGCACGGGAGTGATGCGTTCGGCACGCTGACGAGCGGTCTCGAACTCGACGTCTCCCGTCAGATCGCCGTTGTCTTTCCGTGTGATTCCGACGTCGATGACGACGGCTCCGGGCTGGATCCAGTCGCCCGCGACGAGATTCGGCACGCCCGTAGCAACGACGACGAGATCGGAGCGTTGGACTTCGGCGGCCAAATCGCGCGTGTGACGGTGACAGACGGTGACGGTGGCGTCGGCCCGGATGAGCATCTGAGCCACTGGGCGTCCGACGATGCGACTCCGACCGACGACGACGGCCTGCTGGCCCTCGGGGTCGAAGTCGATTGCCCGGAGCAGCGTCATGATGCCACGCGGCGTACAGGGCTCGAGGCGCGAATATCCGGCGAGCATCGAGCCGAGATTGTGTGGGTGAAATCCGTCGACGTCTTTGTGCGCGGGGATGCGCGCTAGACACGTCTGTTCCTCCAGCTCGTTCGGGAGGGGGAGCTGCAGCAGCACGCCGTGCACGGACGGGTCCGCCGAGAGGCCGTCGAGAGTCTCGAGGACATCCTTCTGGGCGACGTCTTCGGAGAGACGGACGTGGTCGCTCTC
>JAQCND010000119.1 GCA_028274765.1 Bradymonadaceae bacterium | reverse complement strand
TCAGATTGAGCGCATGTCCCTCGAGCGATTCGGCCACCTCCGTCTCCTGCAGTTGATGGAGTGCTCGTTCGGTGGCGCTGGCATCTCCACCCCTGAGATGCACCAGCGCCCACGTATACAGGACGGCGCCATCTCGGTCGGTCTCACGGTCCGTCCGGTCTGCCGAGCGGCGATGGGCCTCGAGCCGTTCGAGACACGCATCGTCGCAGTGGAGATACTGGGCCTCGAGAAGCTCCTGGTCGAGGCTGCCCTGGAATCGGGTCGCATCGGCCATCCAGGCGTCGAGAGTCGGGAGGAGAGCGATGAGCCCGAAACACAGCCCCGAGAGGCATCGCTCGCGCCAGTGTTGCGGGGGAGAAGCAATCAGTAACGCGAGTCCGATGCCGATCAGGGGTGAGCGATAGACGAAGGCCAGCGTCAACACTCCGAGTCCAAGAAGCACGAGGATCTGTCGCTTCGAGAACGCCGAGGGCAGATATCGCTGCAGATCTCGGGCGACCGTTCCGACGTGTCGAATCGATTGGCCGAGCACGAAACAAGTAGAGGCGACGATCGACGCCCCGAGCAGTACCAACAACCCCTGGAGTCCCCAGGCGAGACGCGTGTTGGGCCATTGCCACGCTGAACGCACGCCGCGGGCGTATCCCGTGACGATCTCGGGGACGCGAGAGGGGGCCGCTTGGACGAGGATGTGAGCTCGAGCCAGGTGAGCGTATGGGAGCTCCGGGACGAGCTGTTCGATGTGTTCGAGTGTCTCGACGAGGGTTGCGCCCCCCATGGTTTCGGCGGTGCCTTCGGACTGCAATTCGGCCATGGAACCGAAGGCGTATCGCGCGGCGTTGCGATGCCCGAGACTGATGGTGTGCCGACGGACCTCCTTGAGATCCTCGGGCCTCGACTCGCCGTCGGCGAGGTCGTTTCGCCAGTCTCGCCAACTGAGCTCCGGGGTCACTCGAGAGACCTGCGTCTCTGGAAGAGGGCCCGACGTGATGTTGGCTCGCGACGGATCGTAGGTATCGATGAGCTGTTCGGTACTCAATCCCCCCTCGTGGGCGGCGGGGTCGCCGGTCTGAGCGCCGAGCGCATCGATATGCACTAGCGTCGCCCATACCACGACGCTTCCCATTGTGAGGAGAGGGGCAAGGGACTGAAGAGACGGTGCTCCGAGGGGGCGGGACAGGTGCATCGACGAGACACCATGAGGGGTGAAGATGAACGTTCGCGCCCATGGTACGCGCTCGGGAGCACCCTCTGCAAGCCCGCCCCGCCGGTCGGACGAACGAGCTCGACTCGTCGCCCCGGTCGCCAGGAGGAGGCGGGAGCTTCATCCGGGAGCAGCCGTTCGTCCCATCATCTTCGAGGGATACGTGGAGGCTATGGGTTGAAAACATCGAATGGCTCGACTACGTTCTGACTGCAACACTGCGATATCCGATTCACTCCAGCGCTCGATAAGTCTATGAGACGTTCACCCCTCTTTCAGTGTGTGCTCGCGCTCTTTGTTCTGGCATCCTGGGGGATGCTGGGTTCCTGCCAGGAGGTCGATCAACCCTCGACGACACTCACTCAAGAGCAATGGAGTCAGGTCAAAAAGAACATTCTCGAGGACAAACCCGAAACCGACTTCGGAGGGGGAGCCGTCTTTGGCGACCGAATCAAACTGATCGGTTTCGACGTCGAGACTCGACAGGACGAATCCGGTGAGCCCTATCTCGTCCCCGGGCAGAAGACCAAGTTCACGTGGTACTGGAAGGCTCTCGAGAATATCGACAAGGATTGGAAGGTCTTCGTCCACTTCGATTCGGACAATCAAAACGTCGACCCCGCCAAACGACGTCAGAATCTCGGTCATTCGCCGATGGATGGACTCTATCCGACGAGTCGATGGAAACAAGGAAAAATCATCAAGGACGTCCAGGAAGTGACCATCCGATCCGACTATCCCACGGGGACCTCGACGCCTCACATCGGATTCTATCGCGGGAAAACTCGCCTCTCAATCACGAACAAGCAGGAAGACAAGATACGGACGACCGACGACAGACGATTCATTGGAGCCGCCATCGAGGTCAAACCGTCCGACGGCTCAGAAGCGACCAATCAGGACAACTCCCCAAAAAAAAAGTAAATAATCCGACCCATCGCGTGCCTATCGTCGCGACGCCTCCCGACGAGCTCGACATCGACGGACGCCTCGACGAAACGATCTGGAGCGAGCTCTCGCCGGTTGCGCTCGAACCCTTCGGTTCAGGCCCCGAACTGACTTCCGAAAGTCACGTCTTTGTCACGGAAAGTCACCTCTACATCGGAGCACGGCTCGAGGACGACCACATCTGGAGCACGCTCGAGACTCGCGATGCCCAAACTTGGACCGAAGAGGTACTCGAACTCTTCGTCGATCCGAATGGCGACGGTCAAAACTACCTCGAGCTCCAGATCAATCCCCTCGGCACGATTTTCGACGCCAACTTCGATGTGCGCCTCGGCACGGGATCGGGCTCGAGAGGAGATCAAATCAAACGCGCCAAAGCCTTCGACCTGAAGGGACTCGAGTCGGCCGTCCACGTCGAAGGGTCGATTAACGACAAAGCCTCGCAAGACGAGTTCTGGAGCGTCGAACTCAAGATTCCGCTCGGTGCCCTCCCCGACGTCACGTCCGAAGACATTGCCCCGGGAGACACCTGGGCGGTCAATCTCTATCGCTTCGATCGTCCCTCCAAGGGGAGCAATCCTCGATCGTTTGCGTGGAGTACGCGTCCCCGAGGAGACTTCCATCGGGTCGACAAGTTCGGGACGTTTCGATTCATATCCCCGTCTGACTCGAACTGAAACGTCGAGGAGCTGAAACGTCTACAGACGCTTCAACCGGGGTGCGATCCGGAGAACCTCGACACACTCGACGCCCCTTCCGCTCGTTGAGGCCTCGCATCGAGTTCAACGCCCCCCAGTCGACCTGTGGAACGACGCCATTCCGCGAATCGACGCGCCCACGATAGCCGTCGGGCCGGACGTACGGGGCTGCCGGGGAGATACGAACGTATGGGGGCTTCGCATCAATGAAGCACGGCTGCAGCCGACGAGGGAACTGATACGTCGAGGAGGGCGAACGCCGAGCCCTCACGGATCCGAGTCGCCCCCGGATGACATGGACCAGGGGGGCCTCCGCGTCGGCGCGGAAGCATGAGCCGAACGCGGACGAACCGAGGGTTTCGTCAGTTCGAAGGACCAGTGTGAACACGAAGCTGACGATACTCTTTGTTGTCGTTGGCACGAACAGTCTCCTCGTCTCCGGCGACGCGACGCTGACTGCCATCCCGGAGAGCA
>JAQCND010000110.1 GCA_028274765.1 Bradymonadaceae bacterium | reverse complement strand
TCTCTCTGTCCGATATTCATACATCCCGTATTCGACCGAATGTGGCACTCGTCGTGGGCTGTCGGTCGAGATGGGGTTCGAAGGTCACGTCATCCGGTGAGCATTGACTCGTTTCGAAGGACTCGGAGGAGTTACGTTACATGAGCGATTCCAACCCTCTCCTGCAAGAAATCGGCCAGTACCACGATATCGAAAAATACCAGGATCTCCACTGGGAGGGTAGTTTCGAAGACTACCTCGATATCGTCCGAGAGGATCCAAGGATTACGCGCACGTCGTACCAGCGCCTGTACGACATGATCCTCTCGTACGGCACTGAAGAATACATCGACAACAAAAAGAAGGTCGTCAAGTACAAGTTCTTCGAAGACCCGATGAACGATGGCGAAGATGCCATCTACGGGCTCGATCGGCCGCTCATGAAGCTGGTCAACGTCTTCAAGTCGGCGGCCAACGAGTACGGCACCGAGCGGCGGATCATCCTGCTGCACGGCCCGGTCGGGAGCTCGAAGTCGACGATCGTCCGGCTGCTGAAGCGCGGGCTCGAGGAATATTCACGCACTGAGGCCGGTCGTGTCTACACCTTCTCTTGGGTCCTACCGGAGAACCTCCAGCATCTGACGGGCGGCGAAGAGGTCTTCGACGACCCCATGAACGAAGATCCTCTCAAGCTCATTCCGGTCGAATGGCGCCAGCAGGCGATCCAAGATCTGGGGCTCGGTGACACCAACTACGACGTCATCGTCCGCGGGGAGCTCAATCCGGCGAGTCGCTTCATCTTTCGCAAGTTGATGAAGCATTACGACGGTGACTGGACGAAGGTCATGGACCACGTCAAGGTCCGGCGCCTGTTGTTCAGCGAAAAAGACCGCGTCGGCATCGCCAGCTTCCAGCCCAAGGACGAAAAGAATCAGGACTCGACCGAGCTGACCGGTGACATCAACTACCGGAAGATCGCGCTCTACGGCTCGGATTCCGATCCACGGGCGTTCAACTTCGATGGCGAGCTCTGCGTGGCCAACCGCGGGCTGATCGAATTCGTCGAGCTGCTGAAGCTCGACGTCGCCTTCCTCTACGACCTCCTCGGAGCGACCCAAGAGCGCAAGATCAAGCCCAAGAAGTTCGCTCAGACCGACATCGACGAAGTTATCATCGGTCACACCAACGAGCCGGAATACCAGAAGCTGCTCGACAACGAGTACATGGAGGCGCTTCGGGATCGTACGGTCAAGATCGACATCCCGTACATCACGCAGTGGACCGAAGAAATCAACATCTACGAGAAGGACTTCAACAACGAGAAGGTCAACGGCAAGCACATCGCGCCCCACACTATCGAGATGGCGTCGATGTGGGCCGTGCTGACCCGTCTCGAAGATCCGAAGAAACACGACCTGACGCTGCTCCAGAAGTTGAAGCTCTATGACGGCCAGACGCTCCCGGGTTACACCCAAGACAACGTCAAAGAGCTCAAAGAAAACGCCGAGGACGAGGGGATGAACGGGATCAGTCCCCGTTACATTCAGGACCAGCTGTCGAACGCACTGGTCTCGACCAAGACGGAGAGTTCCATCAATCCGTTTTTGGTCCTCAACGAACTCGAGAGCGGCCTCGACAATCACAGCCTCATCAACTCCGAGGAGGAGCGCAACCGGTATCGGGAGCTCCTCGCCGTGGTCAAACAGGAGTACGAGGACGTGGTCAAAAACGAGGTTCAGCGCGCAATTTCGGCCGACGAAGAGGCCATCTCCAAGCTGTGCGCCAACTACGTCGACAACGTCAAGGCGTACACCCAAAAAGAGAAGGTCCGCAACAAGTACACTGGCCAGTACGAGGAGCCGGACGAGCGCCTGATGCGGTCGATCGAGGAAAAGATCGACATCCCGGAGAGCCGCAAGGACGACTTCCGCCGGGAAATCATGAACTACATCGGGGCGCTGGCCGTCGAGGGGGAGCCGTTTACCTACGAGACCAACGAACGACTCCAGAAGGCACTCGAGCTGAAGTTGTTCGAGGACCAGAAGGACTCGATCAAGCTGGCGAGCGTCGTCTCCAACGTCGTCGACAAGGAGACCCAGGAGAAGATCGACGTCGTCAAGAATCGGCTCATCGAAAAATACGGCTACAACGAGGAGTCGGCCAGCGACGTCCTGAACTTCGTGGCGAGCATCTTCGCTCGTGGCGAGTCCAAGCAGCAGGAGGCGTGAGTCTCTACACACCATCCGACCGCACGGTCGCCCGCTCGGTTCTCCTCGAGCGGGCGTCCTCGACTGTCGGTTCGAGGCTCGAGCGAGCGGGGTGCTCGATGCTCTGCGCATCGGGGACGCCGCCTCGCCTGTCGGATGTCAGTGACGAATACCAATTGCGACCCTTCGTGACCGAGAGCGGGCATGGCGAATCTGGGCAAAATCAAACAGGATCACCAACGCTTCAAGCAGATCGTCCGGGGCAAGATCAAAGACAATCTGCGCGACTACATGAGCGAGGGCGAACTGACGGGCCAGAAGGGCGGCGATACCGTCAAAGTTCCGCTTCCGCGCATCGACCTTCCGGAATTTCAGTACGGTGACAAGGAATCCGGCGGCGTCGGCATGGGGGACGGCGAAGTCGGCGACGTCATCGGCGAGGGTGATGAAGCTCCCGGCCAGGAGCCCGGTGAAGCGGGCCAGCAGGAGGGAGAAAAGGAGCGCGAAGTCGATGTGACGCTCGAGGAACTCGCCGAGATCATGGGCGACGAACTCGAGCTGCCGAATATCGAACCCAAGGGCCGCGACGAGATCGAAACCGTCGAGGCCGATCTCAAAGGCATCCAGAAGACGGGGCCCGAGAGCCTCCGCGACTTCAAGCGCACCTACAAAGAGGCGCTCAAGCGGACGATCTCGACCGGCGAATACGACCCGGACGATCCGGTGGTCGTGCCCATCAAAGACGACCGACGGTATCGTTCTTGGGAGGAGGAGCCGGTCCCCGAGTCGAACGCGGTCATCATTTACATGATGGACGTCTCCGGTTCGATGGGCGACGAACAAAAGGAAATCGTTCGCATCGAGTCGTTCTGGATCGATACCTGGCTCCGCCACCAGTACAACGGCATCGAGAGCCGCTACATCTTCCACGACGCTACGGCCAAGGAGGTCGACCGAGATACCTTCTTCCATACTCGCGAGTCGGGCGGTACGATGATCTCGAGCGCCTACAAGCTCTGTCTGAAGATGCTCGAAGAGGATTACCCGCCTCAGCAGTGGAACATCTATCCGTTCCATTTCTCGGACGGCGACAACTGGTCGGTCGACGACACCAACGATTGCATGGAGATCCTCCAGGACGGCATCATCCCCAAGTCGAACCTCTTCTGCTACGGCCAGGTCGAATCGCCCTACGGCTCGGGTCAGTTTATCAAAGACCTGAACGAACACTTCGACGAAGACGAAGAAGTCACGCTCTCGGAGATCGAAAACCGGGATTCCATCTACGATTCGATCAAGGATTTCCTCGGCAAGGGACTGTAATCTCTCGTCCCGTCGGCGATCGTCGAGACGCGACTCCAGCTGCCCCCACTGATCTATGCAATTTATCAAGAGCATTCCCCCTCACATCCGTGAGCTCATCGGCCAGATCCGAGAGGTCGCTCAGGACGAGTACGATCTCGATTTTTTCGAGACCATCTTCGAGATGGTCGACTACGAGCAAATCAACGAGATCGCCGCCTTCGGGGGCTTCCCGACCCGCTACCCCCACTGGCGCTTCGGGATGGAGTACGACCAGCTCTCCAAGAGCCACACCTATGGGGTCTCGCAGATCTACGAGATGGTGATCAACAACAACCCCTCGTATGCCTACCTGCTCGAGGGGAACAATCTCGTCGACCAGAAGACGGTCATCGCCCACGTCTACGCCCACGTCGACTTCTTCAAGAACAACTATTACTACTCGAAGACCAACCGGAACATGATCGACGAGATGGCGAATCACGGGGCCCGGATTCGCCGGTACGTCGATCAGGAGGGAATCGAGGCGGTCGAGAACTTCATCGACACCTGTCTGACCTTCGAGAATCTCATCGACTATCACAGTCCCTTCATCGAACGGCGTCGCGATGACGGGGACGAGGAGCAGGAGGGAGAGATCGAGGAGGGTGAGATTCCCAAGTTCGACGCCAAAAACTACATGGACGACTACATCAACCCCGAGGAGTTTCTCGAAGCCCAGAAAGAGCGCCTCCGCAAAAAGCGTGAGCAGGCCGATCAGCTTCCGCCCGAACCGCGCGAGGACGTGATGCTCTTTTTGCTGGAGCATGCGCCCCTCGAGAAATGGCAGGCTGACATCCTCTCGATGATCCGCGAGGAGGCTTACTACTTCGCCCCTCAGAAACAGACGAAGATCATGAATGAGGGTTGGGCCTGCGTGGCCCCAGAGACGCCCATCTTCACCGAAGAGGGACTCGTCCCGATGGCCCATGTCGTCGACGAGGCCGACTCGATGGTTGTCTCCGATGGCGAATCGCCTCGCGACGTCGAGGATCGCAACATCATCCGCGATCACGAGACCGTCACTATCGAGACGCGCCGAGGACTGGAGCTGACGGGCTCGAACAATCACCGCATCATGCTGGCCGATGGCGACACCTGGAAGCGCCTCGACGAACTCTCGACGGGGGACGAGATCCGCGTGGCCGGGGGAGCTGGCATGTGGCCCGACGAGCCGGTCGAGATCGACTGGGAGCCCTCCGAGCGCGTCACACTCGAAGATGTCGCCGAGCGGGCCGGTGTTTCTCTCGAGACGGTGATGCACTTTTGCAGCGGCGAGTCGATCGAGCAAACCGAGGCGGTGCGGGATGCTCTCGACATCTACAAAGATGACGACACTCGCCAGACGTGCCGGCGCAAGCCGATTCATATCCCCGACCACGTCTCGCCCGAGATGGGAGCCTTCCTCGGGTATCTTCTCGGCGATGGCCACATCAGTCGGGCCGAGCGACACGTGGGGCTCACCTCTGCAGATCGTGCGATCGTCGATCGTTTCGCCGCGCTCGCTCGCGAGCTTTTCGGCTGTGATTGCGATATTGAGCGAGATGGCGAGCGCTGGCGAGCACGCATCCACTCCGCAAACCTCTCCGATTTCCTCCAGGAGGGATGGGAGCTTCGGTCGGGGCCGAGTGCTTCGGACCAAGAGTTTCCCCGGGCCATTTTGCGCTCGCCCCGCCCCGTCGTCGCCGAGTGTCTCCAGGCTCTGTTCGAAGCCGACGGATACGCCGGCGAGCAGGGCGTGATCTTGAGCACGTCGAGCGATTCGATGAGCCAGCAGGTGCAGCTTCTGCTGCTGAACTTCGGTATCCTGAGCCGACGTCGCGAACAGTCCGACGGTTGCTGGCACCTCCACGTCACGGGGCGTTCCGCCGAGCGGTTCGAGGAGGCCATTGGATTCGACCTCGAGCGCAAAGACGACGAACTCGAGACGTATCTCGAAGACCGCCATCGGTTTCAATCCGAGTCCTGGGTCGACGAGATTGCGTCCATTGAACACGGACGAGGCGACGTCTACGACATCACGGTCGAGGATACCCATCGATATGCCGGGGCGGGCGTCATCAACCACAACTCGTACTGGCATTCGAAGATCCTGACCGAAGAGATTCTCGACGACTCCGAGATCGTCGACTTTGCCGATATTCACTCGTCGGTCATGCATACCCAGCCCGGCGGATTCAATCCCTACAAGCTCGGCATCGAGCTGTTCCGCGACATCAAGGAGCGCTGGGACAAAGGGAAATTCGGCAAGGAGTGGGAGGAAGTCGATGACCTCAAGCGCAAGGCCAACTGGGACAAACAGCTCGGTCGAGGGACCGACAAGATCTTCGAGGTACGTCAGCTCTACAACGACGTCACTTTCATCGATGAGTTTCTGACCGAGGAATTCTGCCGCGAGCAGAACCTTTTCACCTACGAGTACAACCCGAAGCAAGACAACTGGGAGATCGCCAGTCGCAAATTCGAGCAGATCAAAGAGAAACTGCTCTCGAACTTGACAAACTTTGGCGAGCCCCGGATTTACATTCGAGACGGCAATTTCCGCAATCGCGGTGAGTTGCTGCTCCATCACAAGCACGATGGACGCGAGCTCCGGCACGATCACGCCCGTGAAGTCATCGAGGCCATCAGCCGAGTCTGGCAACGTCCCGTCAACCTCGAGACCATCGTCGATGGAGAGGGCAAACTCCTGACGTACGACATCGATGCCGACGAGCATTCCGACGAAGAGATCGATTACGACCCGATTTGAGCCCCAAGTCCCCCATGAGTGAAATGGCGAGTCCCAAACACTTGGAGTCCGTGCCGAGTCGGGAGGAGAATTTTGCCGAGCACGGTATCGAATGGCTGCGCGAACACGGCTACAAGGTGACCTCACAGCGACGTGCGATCCTCGAGTTGTTCGGACGACTCGGGGAACACCTCAAACCCGGACAGATTCATACGAGACTCGAGTCGAAACTCCCCAGTCTGTCGCTCGCCACCGTCTACAATACACTCGAACTGTTTGAGGAGGAGGGGCTCGTCAATCGCGTGACGGCGCAGGATGGCGAGACGTATTTCGATCCCAACATCCAGCCCCACCATCATGCCGTCTGCAACCAATGTGGGGGGCTGTTCGACATCGATATCGAGGGAGACCAACTCGACCAACTCGCCGAGGCGAGCGGCACGACCGAACGCGAAGAGACCGACTTTGCGATCACCGGGGCGACGATCTGGTTCAGGGGCGTCTGCGAATCGTGTGACGACGGCTAGTTCATGGCCTTTGGCCGACATGTCCTGCACTCGGCTACTCTCCTTCCTCTGAGTCTCACCTCTCGTAGGCCATGGAGCTCGTGGTCGCCCTCCTCCGACAGAGCCCGTGTTGGGACATTCTGCAACTCGAATGGTCGGCTCGGTATACTCGACCATGACGACATCTGGCGTCGCGTCTGACGTGTGAACACCGACCGTCAGGCTGTGGGATGTTGATATAGCGAGACAATTATGACCGTGAGGGAAATCCCCCGTGTCACCAGCCCCCGACATGAAGCCAGACGGAGACTCGAGACGCGATGTCGCTCCATTGGAGCCGATGAAGCGGCGAGATGATCTTCGCTCGAGTCTCCACCATCGTTTTCGATGCCTCTCGGGATGGTCGAGTGATCGTTCGCCTCGGGACTCTCCACACGGAGCGCTCATGTCACATCGTCGTCCGGCCACGGGCCCGGGCAGCGCGCCGCTTGAAAGGGGGGTGACTCAGGTCCGTGGAATCTCGGCGACGCGTGGTTGGAAGCGCCGGCGACCCCGCCGGCCGATCATCGAGTCGGTCGCAAGCGTCGTGCCACGGCGTCTCCCACGGTAGCCGAGCGGGCCCGATCGAAAGATCTCGCCTGTCGGGAGCTTTACCTTTTGACAGGATCGGTCGCATCGGGTCATGATGAAAGTGAGTGCGACCAGTTCTCTCCCCTTGTTGGACCCGATGCGCGGTTCGAGGAGACGAGCCATGGCCTCGATGGCCCGAATACATACATCAACGCCTCTTCTATCGGCCATGGGGGTGGCCACGGTTATCGGGATGATGATTGGAACGTGGAGTGTGCCACTGGAGGCTCGAGATGCCGACGGCGAACGCCTCGGGGCCGATCTCCACGAGGTAGACTCGACTCAGAGTGGGGAACTCTCCCCGCCCGACGACGCTTCGGACTGGTCGTATTTCAAGATCGAAGACGAGACTCGAGTGACGATTACGCTGACGAACACATCCGGCAATACGTCACTCGCTTTGAAACTCGTCGACGGGACCGGAGATGAGATGGCGTCTCGGTCCGTTGGAAATGGGGATAGCGTGACAGTTCAAGAGACCTTGAACGCCGGACTCTACTACGTCGAGGTGAGTTCGGAATCCGATGCCTCTTATCAGCTCGGCATCGAATGACCTCGACCGGGGTTTGAACGAGGTAGGTCCTCAGCACTTCAAGTAAGACGTCACACAATTTCTATCATAAGGGCCACATTTCGTGGCATCAAGAGGTTTTTCGGGTACGGCGAGGGCAACCGCATTAAAAGGATAGACGACACGACGAGAAGCTCCTCCTCCCTTCGGAGTACGTTTTGTCGCCTCACTCCTCTCAGAAAAGAGGCGCTCGGCGATTGGCCAGCAAGGGTGGTGGCGCTCCGAAGGGGCGTCATGGGGCGTGAAGCTTGACCGTCTTCTGGAGCGCCGGCTCCCAGCCGGCTTACATCTGGGGAGACGTGGATCGAATACGATTGCCCTCGTTTTCTGGATTTGTCTAAGAGACGTAGAGACGGATTATGCTCGGATTATTGACTGCGGACTCTCGATCGACTCCTCCGGGCCCCGAGGGGAGCGATGTCGCGCGCAAACTCTTCGACCTCAATCGGGATACGTTTCAGACGTTCTACGACCTCGTCGTCGAGTACGGAGACATCGTGCGCCTCCCTTTTACGCCGAGGCGCTCGATGTACATCGTCTCCCACCCCGATCACATCCAACGCGTCCTTCAGGACCACCACACGAACTATCAGAAGGCGGTCACCTACGACTTTTTGCGTCCCGTCGTCGGCGACGGCCTTTTGACCAGCGAGGGGGAGCACTGGCTCCGCCAGCGTCGCCTGGTCGCCCCGATGTTTCATCGGGAGCGCATCCGTTCATTCGCCTCGATCGTCAGTCATGCGACGCGCACGATGCTCAATGAGTGGGAGCGGCGAGCCGAACACGGCGAGTCGATCGATATCTCGGCCGAGATGGCGCGTCTGACGCTCTCGATCGCCGGACAGGTGCTGTTCAATCGAGACATCGGCCGCGAGTCCGATCGCATCGGTGAGGCGCTTCGGATCATGTTCCGCGACGTCAACTATCGCATTACGTCGCCGATTTCGATCCCGCGCGAGGTCCCCACTGCTCACAATCGGCGCGTGCAGGATGCCATCGAGGATCTCAAGTCGATCGTCGAGGATCTAATCCAGAGGCGACGGGGACGGGCCGACGACTTCGATGATCTGCTCTCGATGCTCATGCTTGCCGAGGATGAAGAGACCGGCGAAAAGATGGGGGACGATCAGATTCGCGACGAGATCATGACGTTTCTCATCGCGGGACACGAGACGACCTCCAACGCCCTGGCGTGGACATTTTATTTGCTGTCGCTCCATCCGGAGAATCGCCGGATGCTGGAGGACGAGATCGATCTGAATCTCGGCGACGAGGTGCCGAGTTTCGAGGCCCTCTCGGAGTTGACTTACACGGACATGATCTTCAACGAGGCGACTCGACTCTATCCGCCCGCCTGGACGATCGAGCGCGAGCCCATCGACGACGACGAGATTGGAGGATACCGCATCCCCAGCGGCTCCATCGTCGTCGCAGCCCCTTATTTTGTCCATCACAATCCCGACGTCTGGAGCAATCCGGAGGGGTTCGACCCGGAGCGATTCGCCCCCAGCGCCGACGGCCCCGATCATCGCTACGCTCACTTCCCGTTCGGCGGGGGACCGCGCAAGTGCGTCGGGGCCGATTTCGCGGTCATGGAGTACAAATATATCCTGGCGATGGTGACGCGCCGCTTTCAGCTCGATCTCGTGCCGGGGCAATCCATCGACCAAGAGGCCAACGTCACGCTCCATCCCGAGGGTGAGATGAGGATGTCGATCGAGCGGCGGCACCATTGAGGTCCCGTGACCGCCCCGCCATCAGCCTCGTCATCGCTCCAGCGAGACGACACTTTCGACGTGATACGTCTGTGGGAACATGTCGATCGGCTGGATCGAGCCGAGCGTGTAGCCCCGCGACTGAAAATCGGCTAGATCGCGGGCGAGGTGCTCCGGATGACAGGAGACGTAGATGAACTGTGGCGTGCCGATGCGGTCGATATGGTTGCGTGCCTCCTCGAGCAGTCCCGAACGAGGCGGATCGACGATGGTAAGTTCGGGGGATCGCCCCTTGAGGATCGACTCGAATTCGTCGTTCTCGAGGACGTCTCGGACGTCTCCCTGTAGAAACGTGGCGTTGTCGATTTCGTTGAAACGAGCATTTTTGCGCGCGTTCTCGACGGCATCCGGCTGCATCTCGACGCCCACGACGTGTTCGGCATAAGGAGCCATGCAGAGTCCGATCGTCCCCGTGCCGCAGTAGAGATCGAGAATGCAGGAGGCCGTCCGGTTCTCTCCGAGCCATCCCGCCTGGTCGAGCACCTCTTCGTAGAGCACCTCTGCCTGGAGGCTGTTGGTCTGGAAAAACGCGCGAGGATGGATCTCGAATCGCAGGACCTCGTCGTCAGGGAGGTGGAGTTCCTCCTCGAGCACCGGTTTGCCGTGAAGGTGATGGTCGATAAATTCGGTCGGCTGCCCCTGAATGGCCTTCTTCTGTGTCCAGTAGATCGAGGTGACGTCTTCGTCGCGCGTCGAGGCGAAATCCCGGACGACGTCGGCGAAGGCTTCGGCGATCGTCTCGGCATCCACCTCTCGTCCGTCGAAACTCGCCTTCGGCTCGTGAGTCGTCGTCAGACGGACGAGACGCTGATCGGTGCGCTTTCCCTCGCGGACGTTCAGAAGCCGCAGGAACCCCTCGTCTTTGGGATTGATGTAGGGTTCGAGGCCGTGTTCGATCGCCCACTCGCGGATGCGAGGTATCAGATCGGAAGTGAATTCGGACTGGAGATGACACTCGTCGAGATTGAGAATCTCGTATTTGTAGCCGGTCGGATACATGCCGAGCGCGAAATCGCGATCGGCCGTATCGCCGAAGCTGAACTCCATCTTGTTGCGATAGTGCCACGGCTCGTCGCAGCCGCGGACTGGACGCACGCGTCCCGGATCCAAATCGTGCTCGCGCATCGCGGATTTGATGCTTCTCTCTTTGATGGCGAGCTGATGGCGATAGGAGAGCGACTGGAAGGTGCAGCCTCCGCAGCCCTCGCCGTCAAGTTCGCGCCGCCCGAAATGCTTGCATCGGGGCTCGATGCGCATCGAGGAGGGCTCGACAAGTGCCTCGAGTCGAGCCTCGATCCGATCGCCTCGTCGCCTCTCGACCTCCACGTCGACGACGTCGCCCGGCACGGCCTTGCGAACGTGGAACTCGAAGTTCTTCGGTTCGCGTTGCGGGCCCACGAGGGCAGGGATGGACGCGACACCGAGTCCCTTCATCGACACCTCCTCGATGTCGAGTCGCCAGGTCGTCTCGGGTCTCGGGCTGCGCGGCAGTTCCAGACGCTCTCCGTCGAGATGATTGGCAATCTCGTCTGACATGCGACGACTTCTCCTCGGTATCGGCAACAGTCGTATCGTCTTCATACACCGGAGCGCGGAAGGCTCTCCGGGAGCACCACCATGCTATCACGTCCCCGTCTATCGACCCACAGTCGAAGTCATGGAGGTCTCGGACGATGCGATCGCCCTGGTACGACGGGTGGCTTGCACCTTGCGTTTTCCTCCTTCATGTTACACGACGGCGCATCGGCGAGCCATACGGATCCTGCGGGTTGACTTCGCAACGTTCCGTTTACTTTCCCAGAGAGTAAGGTTCCTGAACGTCAATTCGATGACACGAACATGGTACAAGGAGAAACGCAATGACACACGACTGGGATGACTTTGGTAACGAGCCCTCATCCGTCGGCGGTGGGGATAGCGAGCCCTTCGAGCCCACCTACGGCGGTCCAGACGAGGAGGAATCCGAGGAGGAGTGGCTCGATCAGGTGATGGATGAAATTGCCGACGAAGTCTCCGACATCGCCTCCGTTCGGCGCACGTCCGAGCAGATGGTCGAGGGCGAGATCGACAAAGATCTCTGGCTGACCCTCGAATTTCAACTCTCCAGCTTCCCGGGACCGGGGGCGGCCGAAGGGATCATGACCGTCACAGTCGAGGGCGAGGGCCACTCGCAGACCAGCGAGGTCGAATTCCACATGGACGATCCGATGTCGTACGTCCGTGAGGATGCTCGAGACGAGATTCAGGAGACACTCGAACTCCACCCAACCAGCGCCTGACGTCGGTGTCCGAGAGAGGCGAGCCATCGGAGTGACCGCACCTTCGAGCGATCGAGAGCGCTGGTTGTGCAGCGTCAGGGATTCGCACCCGGGTCCTCCGTTTGAATGCGCCCCTCGTCTCGAGCTTGCGACACGGCAGAGTCCGAGGTGCTTCCGGCAGGTCGAGAGAGTGCAAGGTGCGTCTCGAATCCGTACCACACTCTCGGGGACCTCTTCTGGGAAGCACCTCGGGCTCGTCGTCTTTGAGACATTCCTCGTTCGACGATCGATATCGTGCCCTCGGGGGATCTTTCTCTACTATCCCGTTCGACCTCGGCTGTGACGTCCCCCCCCTCCGGGACGGTCGCTCGAAGCCATCGGCCGACGAGATGCAGGCGTACGCATACTGAACAGAGGTGTCTCGTCAGGTCGAAGGTAATCACGTGTGAACGTTTCCTTCCTCTCGATCAACTCTCTCCCCCAACTCCGAGGGAGCATTCGTCGATCTGCCAGCAAGTTGTTCACTTCGAGGAAATATAAAGTCGCTCCAAAAGGGGTTCGAAGGCATGTCGGGGAAGACACCCGATAAAGCACCGGCTCCCAGCCGGCTTGGAGCGGCGAAGCCTTTGGCGATCGAGCGGCTCTATCCGACGACGTCCCCCAAGGCATCGGGAGAGTGGGCGAGCTCGAACGCCGCATCGAACTCTCATGCGATCACCCTCTCGTCAGGTCGGTGGTTGTCTCGCGACGACATCTGTTTCATAACAACGAGAGCGAGCATCCAAGTCGAATACTGGCCCGTATGCCCGATTCGCTCATGCCTCCGTTCAGCCTCACCACCAGCCTCGCCATTGTCGCGGTCGGCCTCGGTATCGTCGGCTACGTGAGCATTCGGCTCTATCGTGAATCCTCTCGAGATGGAGAGAGCGACGACGGCCGGGAGAACACCGCTCCATCCGAGGGAGCGGCATCCCACGACGGATGTCGTCGAGAGGTTTCTCCTTCGAACGAGACGTCGTCTTCGCCCTCGCCCTCCGATCGAAAAGAGTCGGCGTGATGGAACTTGTCGCCGTCTGTGTTGTCTCACGATCGATGGGTTCCCGTTCAGCCGCCGAGGCCGAGGACCATGCCGGTGCGATCACCGCGGTGGCTCGAGGCACGGGACGATCGGACGGGGGCCTCGAGCCCGATGAATGACGTCACGTCTTCGTGTGTTGACCATGTGCCGAGTCAGCGATGAGTCGTCGCCCCGATCGACAACTCGTGCGCGGACTGCAACAGCGGGACGAGGATGCCTTCGAGGAGATGGTCGAGACCTATCAGCACCGTGTCTTCAACACGATTTACCACATCGTCGGGGATCGCGAAGAGGCCAAAGAGGTCACTCAAGAGGTCTTCATCGCCGTCTTCAAGCACATCGATAGCTTTCGAGGCGATTCGAAATTCTCGACCTGGCTGTTCAGCATCGCGACCAATCGGGCCAAAAACCGCATCAAGTATCTGTCGAGACGCGATCACAAACAGCATCAAAACATCCAGGCCACCACGGAATCGAAATTCGATGACAACCCCGACTCCGTCGGCCATTCCTCGGCCAAGCCGGACGAGGAGGCGATGGGCCGAGAGCTCGAGGAGGTGATTCAGGCGGGCATCGAATCCCTCAAGGAGAAATACCGTACGATTGTCGTGCTGAGGGACGTCGAGAACCTCTCATACAAGGACATCTCGGAGGCGCTCGACGTGCCCGAAGGGACGGTCAAGAGTCGGCTCTATCGAGCTCGCTCCAAACTCAAATCGTACGTTCAGGAACACTACGAGTCATAATTCAGTGAGCGAATACCCCATGGCGACCGATTTCAACATATCGTCCCCCGATCATGACGGAGCGGGTGAGTTGAGCGAACGCGAATATCTCTTCAACGCGTATCTCGAGGGGAACCTCACGGAGGAGGAGCGCGAAAAGTTCGACGAGCGACTCGAAGATGACAGTTCATTTCGTCGGGAGTACGAGGAGTTTCGCGAGGTCGTCGACGGGGTCCGCAACCTTCCTCGCCAATCGGCTCCTCCCGATATGTCGCGGAATGTTCGCAGGCGTATCCGCATCCGCTCGGGCGGCAGCTTCTTTGCAGACACGTCGATCCAGCACAGTCGCAACTTCCATGAAGTGGCGGCCGTGGCCATGATGGTCGTCATGGCGTCCACGTACCTCGTCATGGGAGTGCCTCCAGATCGCGGGCTCGAGAACGTCGAACGCAAGGGCCTGGAGTTGCCTCCTCGATCGCGCGAGTCGGCCCCCCGTCGAGGTCATGCCCCTTCTGACTCTCCCGATCAACCCTAGCGCACCATGAATACTTTATGTTCTCCGTGTTCCATTCGACGGCAATGGCTCATCGGGCTGGTCGCGTGTTTGCTCGGGAGTGGGGCCGTCTGGACGACAGGGATGTCCCCGCTCCGGGCCGGTGCTCCCGATGGTGCTTCGTCGTCCGAGGCGAGTACAACAAAAACATCGGATGGAAACTCGTCATCACGTGAGACCCATCGCTTCCAACTCCCGCCGCGCGAGTCCGTCTCCGAAGACGATCGCGATCGACTCCACGAGATGCTCGACACCATCCTACACCGCGAGGTCGGCTCCGAGGCCCGAATCGGGATGCATGTCGTCGACGTGACGACGGACCAGGTGCTGTATTCGAGGCGAGCCGACGAGGCCTTCAATCCGGCGAGCAATACGAAACTCTTCACCTCGGCCGCGGCGCTCGACGTCTTCGGACCCGACCACACCTTCGAGACTCGACTGCTCGTCGCGTCCGACGCCGACACCGACTGGGAGCAGCCCGACGACGGTCTCCTCGACGAGTCGCTCTACCTCGAGGGGGGCGGTGAAGCCTTCCTGCTGTTCGAGGACTTCATCCACTGGGCCGCCAAGCTCAAACTCAAGGGGATCGATACGATCGAAGGAGACATCATCATCGACGATCGCGTCTTCGATGGCCACTATCTTCCCCCGGCCTTCGGCCAAAAGGACGAGGACGCTTCCTATCGAGCGCCGATTGGAGCACTTTCGGTCAACTTCAACGCCGTCTCGGTCATCGTCACCCCCGCTGAGGAGCTCGGCATGGCGCCCGAGGTGCGCCTCTTTCCGCCCAACGCCCACGTGGAGGTGAGCAATCAGGCTCGCACCGTTCGCGGCGATCGCCAGCGCTGCCGCTTGACCTCCGAACCCGACGGCGAGGGCGGCACGGAAATTGTCGTGCGAGGCACGATCGGGACGGAGGCCGAACGCACGCGAAGTCGGATGCGCATCGACAACCCGCCCCATTACGCAGCCTCGGTCTTCCGGCGAGCGCTCGACATGGTGGGCGTCGACGTCGAGGGGAGGCTTCAAACCGGAGAGGCTCCCGAATCGCGTCACGTGCTGATCGAACACGAATCGCATCCCCTCTCGTATGTAGTCGAGGCGATGAACAAGTGGAGTAACAACTTCATGGCCGAACAGCTTCTTCGGGCGCTCGGGCACAGAGATGGCGATCCCTCGACGTGGGAACGCTCGCGCACTGTACTCGAGCGTTTTCTCGATCGGGCGAAGGTCGAGCGAGAGGGACTCGAGATCACGAACGGAAGCGGACTCTACGACGCCAATCGCACCTCGCCAAAACAGATCGTCCAGTTGCTGGAGGCGATGCTCCATCATCCCTCGAGCCCGGAATTTGTCAGTTCACTCGCAGTCGCCGGGCGCGACGGCACCCTGCGCAACCGCATGCAGGACTCGCCGGCGGCAGGAGCACTTCGAGCCAAGACCGGCACGCTCAATCGGGTTTCGGCTCTCTCCGGATACGTTCGCACTCGTTCGGGTCGGCGCCTGGCTTTCTCGATGCTCTTCAATCGCACGCCCCGGCGGGGATGGCTCTATCGCCCGGTGCAGGACGAGTTGGCCGCCACACTCGCCGCCTTCGAGGGATGACGGAGGGCGGCTCGAGGGGCCGTGCCATAGGGTGTGACTCAGGTCCGTGGGCTCTCGACGGCGCGTGGTTGGGAGCGTTGGCCTCCCTGCCGGCCGATCATCGAGTCGGTCGACCGCAAGCCTCGTGCCACGGCGTCTCCCACGGTATCCGAGCGGACCCCGTGCCATAAAGCCTATTTAATTGGTATGCTTTTTTTGCTATGGTCGATGGTCGCCCGAGAAGTCAATGGTCGTACGGACGTTTCGCCAGTGTGTCGATCGACCGACGCTCTCGAGGAGCCGTCATGTGCCGCTTGTTCGGATTTCGCTCCGTACTACAGAGTCAAGTTCACCGGAGTCTGGTGAGCGCCGACAATGCGCTCGTCGAACAGGGGGAGCAACACTGCGATGGATGGGGTGTGGCCTACTATCAACAACAGG
>JAQCND010000109.1 GCA_028274765.1 Bradymonadaceae bacterium | reverse complement strand
ATCGCCCGAAACGCCGTCACCCACAATCAGATCCGGGAGGTCGCGCTCGATCGAGACGCCGTGATCGAGGGGCGCATGACCTTTTCGCACGAGATCGAGTCGGGGCCGATCACGAGCCAGAAGCGGAGCGGGCGGTGCTGGCTCTTTGCCGCGCTCAACTGGTTTCGTCTCGATTGCATGGAAGCGATGGATCTCGAGGGCTTCGAGCTGTCGCCGAGCTACCTGATGTTCTGGGACAAGCTCGAGAAGGCCAACTACTTTCTGGAGAGCATCCTCGAGACGACCGACGAGTCGACCCGGTCTCGGCTGGTCAGTTGGCTCCTCGACGACCCGGTCGACGATGCCGGCCAGTGGGACATGTTCATCAATCTCGTCGACAAGTACGGCGTCGTCCCCAAAGAGGTCTACCCCGAGAGCGAGTCGTCGAGCTCCACGCGGGTGATGAACACCTATCTGACCGAGAAATTGAGGGAGTGGGCCGGCGAACTCCGCCGGATGTCGGCCGAGGATGCGACGCTCCCCGAGATGCGGGCCCGCAAGGAGGAGATGCTCGAGACGGTCTATCGCATTTTGGCGATTCACAACGGTGAACCCCCGGAGTCGTTCGAATGGTCGTGGCGGGACGAGGAGGGCGAGTTTCACGACGCCGGCGAGTTGACGCCCACGGCATTTTTCGAGCGGTACGTCGACGTCGAGCTCGACGACTACGTCAGCCTCATCCACTGTCCGACTCCCGACAAACCGATGGGCGCGACCTACACGGTCGATCACCTGGGCAACGTGGCGGGTGGACGGCCGATTCGATATCTCAACGCCGATATCGACGTCCTGCGCTCGGCGGCGCGGGCGTGTCTCGAGGACGAGCATCCCGTCTGGTTCGGGTGCGACGTCGGCAAGCAGCTCCACCGCGATCGTGGCATTCTCGACGACGAGACCTTCGACATCGACGCCCTCTACGGCACGGACTTTCAGATGAGCAAGTCCGACCGCGTCGCCTACGGACACTCGAAGATGACCCACGCCATGCTCTTCACCGGGATGCATCTCCAGGACGACGAGGTGGTCCGCTGGAAGGTCGAAAATAGCTGGGGCGACGACAACGAACTCGACGGCTTTCTGGTGATGGACGACGGCTGGTTCGACGACTATCTCTTTCAGGTCGTCATCCCCCACGATCGATTGCCGGACGAACTCCGCGAGGCCCTCGACGAGGAGCCCATCCACCTCTCCCCCTGGAATCCGATGGGGGCGCTGGCACGGTGTCGGTGAGTCAATCGATCCGTTCGGGCGACTCCTTGGCGATGACCTCACCGATTTGATCGATGCTGTACAGAGTAGCAATGGTCGTGCTGACGGCGAGTCCGAGCAGTGCCGCGATTCCCAGAATTGTCGAGGTAGGTATCTCCTCGATCCCGAATTCGAGCAGGGCGTTGAGTGGTCCCAACACGAGCAGACTGAGGAACCCGAAGATGGCTCCGCTGATCATGCCAGAAAACCCGAACACCACGGATACGATGAACGCATAGAACAGAAAGATGACCCCCAACACGAGGCGCGACGGACGGCGCGAATTCGCGTGACGTCCGCTGAAGTGCCCGGGCATTGTATTGGCGAGTCCCATGAACTCGCCACAGCGGTCACACACCTTCGGCCGATCAAAGCTCGAATACATCGCCTTCCAGCCCGTGGTGCGGGTGTTGGTCTTACCGCATGCGTCGCATTCGATGTGGACCTCGAGTCGGCCCTCGCAGTCGGTACATTCCCAACATGCGAGGTGGCCGTAGCTCGGTCGAGGCGTCTCGAACGTCGCGCCGCAGTCTTCGCAGGTGGCTCGTGCCATGGTGGAGACGTCAAAGAGAGTCACAATTGTGTGGGATGCGTGCCGACGTGCACTCGAGTTGGGAGCGAGCGAGTGAGAACATGCCGACTCAAGAACACTCGTACATGCGAGTCACGATCTTGTTGGGCTCTCCGTCGGCGTCGAAGTCGAGCGTCGACGTCACGCGATTGCCTCGATCGTCGTACTCGTACGTCTCGATCCAGTTGGGCTCGCTATTGACCTTCTCGCCCTCATACCCTCCATCCCACGCGGTTCGAACGCGACGTCCCCGCTCGTCGTACTCGTGTGAGATGACCTTGTCGGGCTCACCGTCGGGAGGGGCGGGGGGACCGCCATCCTTCTCGGCACGGACTCTCCGTCCATTCTCATAACTGTAGCTGACAACCGCCTGGACCTCGTCGGGACCGTAGTTGACGCCCCCCTCGATCTTTTTCCGAGTACGACGTCCCTGGTCGTCGTATTCGTAGAGGGTCTTCTGCTTGAATTCCCCGGTGGGCGAGCCGGTGATGATGCCATCCACACCGGCCCAGACTCGATTGCCCTCGTCGTCGTACTTGTACTTGTGTCGCTCGGTGAGATGGTCCTCGTCTTCGGAACCGTTGTAGATGAGCTTCTCGGTCTGTTGATCGCCGTCGTAGGTGTAAACCGTGAGTTGTTCGATCTCGCCGCCGACGTATGCGCCGTCGTACCGCTCGGCTCGCACGCGGCGGTTCTCATCGTAGCTGTACGTCACGACATGGAGCGCTTCGTCGTCCTCAGTCCCCGAATAGCGCTTCTCTCGAACCAATCGCCCCTCGTTGTCGTATGAATAAGATATCGTGGAGTCGGGGACGCCCTCGGTGCTCGAGGCTCGATACGTTTGCTCGCGGACCTCTCGGCAGTCGGTCCGCTGCATCTGATGGCTCGCCCCCTCCATGTCATTCGAACTTTGTTTGTCACATCCGCCCGCGAAGACGAGAAGACATGTGACGACGCCCAAGAGAAGGGACGTGTCGTGTCGACAGTCCATGACACCTATCCCGATGGTATGCGAAACACCTGATTGTCGCACTGCCTCGCCCGTATTATATCCGAGGGGGATCGACGGACGCAAGTCCCATCGATATCAAGGAGGGTGAGACGCAGCGGGCTCGCTTCGACAGATGCAGTTGCATCGCGAACCTCGA
>JAQCND010000105.1 GCA_028274765.1 Bradymonadaceae bacterium | reverse complement strand
TCGAGGATCTCCTCGTATTCGCGTCGCTTGTCGTCATTGCGCGTGGCGAAGATGAGAGCGTTGGCAGTATCCATGTCGGCTCGGGCTTCATGCAATCACATATGACTTCGTCGCACGACTTGCCCTATGTGCCGACTCTGGGGCATTTTTGCAAGGCCTCGACGCAAATCGAGCGAGGGCTACCGGTTGCCGTACCCCTTGAGTTTACCGGGGGCTTGACCCTCGAAAGAGATCTGGATCGCACGAATGGTCACTCGTCCTCCATGAAGCCATGGGCAATCACATAAGACTGGAATCATCGCGGACACGAGCCGGCGAGTCGCCTATTTTCGGCGGAAGTACGGAGGAAGCACACGAGGTGCGATCGACGCCCGGAACGTCTCGATACGCCCTCGACGTGAGCAGCTTGCTGGCCCGTCGCATCACCGACTCATTGTGGGGAGGCGCGAGGCGACCCGACGACGATCACACTGCAACGCAGGGCGATCGCATAAGGAATGCCCCACTGCGAGCGTGAGCCGGCTGGAAGCCGGCGCTCCGAAGCCGGGCCTTCCGGATCCTCGATATCGGTTCGGAGCGCCAGCATCCCTGCGTGAGCCGGCTAGAAGCCCACTTCCGGAGGAAGTACAGGGGCGCTCCGAAGCTTGGCCTTCCGGATTGACTCGATATCGGTTCGGAGCGCCAGCATCCCTGCTGGCACGTGGCTTCAGCGACGCCCTGGCGGGAGGATGGAGGTGGCATAACAAGGACCGAACCGTGAATGTGTGGCCTATACCTCTAATGCGATCGCCCTGCACTGCAACGCGTGTTGCTTGTAAACGCCATTTCATCCGATTGAGTCAAACATATGCATCATATCGACCTTGCTTCCGCCCTGATATTGGCTTGCCGATGCCGTTCGGGGCTCGGATGGAGGGGCATCCCCTCCGTCGATCTCCGGGTTCGTGCCCGGATTTTGGTGCTGTCGCCGTCTTCGGCGGCTCCCCAGGTGCCCATCGATGCAGGTCGATGAAACAGCGTTTACCTCTCGTGCGATCGCCCTGAAGCTGCGGGGACGTGTTGTCACCGCCGGGGGCTGCGTATAGATTGACGATGCCATCGATATTACGTAGTTCAGAGACTTATATATCACTTCCTGCTTGAGAGACGAGGAGTCTCATCATGGAACTGTCGAGTGAACACATCACGGATGGCGAGGCGTTTCCCGAGACGTGCGCTTTCTGCGCCAAGAATCCCGACGCGTCACCTCCCGTCGGAGAGGGCGACAACATCAACCCCGATTTTCAGTGGAGCGACTTGCCCGACGACACGGAGTCGCTGGTGCTCGTCTGCCACGACCCCGACGTGCCGAGCGAGCCGGATGACGTCAACCAGGAGGGCACGACCGTGCCGGCCGATCTCGATCGGGTCGATTTCTATCACTGGCTTCTGGTCGACCTCGATCCCGACCGCGGTGGCATCGAAGCGGGCGAATTTGCCGAAGGGCAGACGGCGCGCGGCAAAGACGGCCCCGATGGTCCCGGCGAGACGCGTCAGGGTATCAACGACTACACTGACTGGTTCGCCGGCGATCCCGACATGGAGGGGACGTACTTCGGCTACGACGGTCCCTGTCCCCCGTGGAACGACTCCATTCCCCACCACTACCACTTCACCCTTTACGCGCTCGACGTCGAGGGAGCGCCGGTCGACGGCGAGTTCCGAGGCGACGAGCTGCTCGACGCCATCGACGATCACATCCTCGACGAGGCCCGTTTGACCGGCATCTACAGCCTGAATCCGGACGTCGAGGGCTGACCTCGCTCGGGACATCGTCCGTCTTCGGCGAGCCCCCTTCATGCTCCGTCCTCACGTCCCCTCGTGACGACGGAGCGGGGGCTCGTCGTCTGTCGCATTTTGTCTCTCAGCCGATGGGTCGTCGTGCACATTGCCGTCGTCAGTCAGTACTTCCCCCCCGAAATGGGGGCCCCCGCCGCCCGCACCTTCGAACATGCCCGTCGATGGAGTGAGGCAGGTCACGACGTCACGGTCGTCACGGGCTTTCCCAACCACCCGGATGGCGTCATCCCCGAGGACTATCGCGGGGAGTATCTCCGCCGTGAGGAGATCGAGGGGATCGACGTGGTGCGCACCTGGCTGTATGCGGCTCGCAACGCCGGGTTCGCCAAACGTCTCCTCAACTTCGCGTCCTTTTCGCTCTCCTCGATGCTCAGTGGGAGTCTCCTGGTGGAGTCGCCCGACCTCGTGGTGGCGACGTCGCCCCAATTGCTGGTCGGGGTCAGCGGGGCCGTGTTGAGTCGGCGCTTCGACGTCCCCTTCATTTTCGAAGTTCGCGATCTCTGGCCGAAATCCGCCGTCGATCTGGGGGCCCTCGAACATCCGGCACTGATCTCGATGGCGGAGGGACTCGAGACGGCGCTCTACCACGAGGCCGAGCGCGTCGTCATCGTCAGCGAATCCTTCCGAGATCACATCGAGTCGCGCGGCGTCCCCTCGAGCGACATCCATTTCATTCCCAACGGCATCGATCCCGACTTCCTCGACGAGAGCCAACCCCGGGACGTACAAGCCGAATACGGGCTCGAGAACGACTTCGTCGTGGGGTATATCGGCACGCACGGCATGAGTCATGGACTCGAGGTCGTCCTCGACGTGGCCAAGCGCTTCGAGCACCTCGACACGCTCGACGATATCACGTTCATGTTCGTCGGGGACGGCGCCGAGAAACCGAACCTCCAGCAACAAGCCGAGACGTGGGGACTCGACAACGTCACCTTTCTGCCCGTCCAACCACGCGAGGAGATTCCGAGCTTCTACCGGGCCTGTGACA
>JAQCND010000087.1 GCA_028274765.1 Bradymonadaceae bacterium | reverse complement strand
GGCGAAGTCGCGCTCGTCGAGGAGCACCTGATGGGAGGCGACTGCCTCAACTTCGGGTGTGTGCCCTCCAAAACGCTGTTGCGGTCGGCGAAGGCCGCCGAACGGGTCCGCGAAGCCGAGGCGTTCGGCGTTCACGTCGACGGCGAGGTACGCATCGACTTCGGCGAGGTCATGGAGCGCGTCCGAGAGGTCCGAGCAAAGATCTCACATCACGACTCGGCCGAGCGCTTCGCCAGGGAGCTCGGCATCGACGTCTTTCTGGGAGAGGCCGAGTTTCAGGATGATCGTACGATCGATGTCGAGGGGACGGAGCTGAACTTCTCGCGGGCCTGCATCGCCACGGGCGCGACGCCGGCCGTGCCTCCGATTCCCGGACTCGAGGACGTTCCCTATCGGACCAACCTCGACCTCTTCAACCTCACGGAGCGCCCCCCTCGAATGGGGGTGATCGGCGGAGGGGTGATTGGGACCGAAATGTCGCAGGCTTTCCAGCGACTCGGCTCGGACGTCACGATCATCGAACAGCAGCCTCACATTTTGTCGCGCGAGGAGGAAGAAGCCGCGCACGTCGTCCAGTCGTCCCTGGCAGATGATGGCGTCGATCTTCGCCTGGGCCATCGGGTCGAGCGGGTCGACTCGCGACCCGCCTCCGACGACGAGTCGTTTCCGACGATTCAACTCCAACTCGACGGCGGCGACGTCATCGAAGTGGACGCCCTTCTGATGGCGACCGGTCGCAAACCCAACGTCGAGGGGCTGGGTCTCGAGCGCGCCGACGTCGAGTACGACACTACCGACGGAATCGAAGTCGATGATCGCCTCCAGACGACCAACAGCTCGATCTACGCGGTCGGGGACGTCGCCACGCGGTACCAGTTCACCCATGCCGCTGACTTCATGGCTCGACTCGCCGTGCGCAATGCTCACTTCTTCGGGCGGGGCAACTTCAGCGATCTGCTCATCCCCTGGTGTACGTACACGGATCCCGAGATCGCTCACGTCGGTCTGTACCCCGAGGACCTCGAGGCCAAGAATCTCCCCTACGAAACGTTCACGGAATCGTTCGAAGAGGTTGATCGCGCCGTCGCCGAAGGCGACACCGAGGGGTTCGTGCGACTCCACGTCGAGGCGGGCGACGACACCATTCTGGGTGCGACGGTCGTCGGGCCGCGTGCCGGCGAGTTGATCTGCGAGCTGACGATGGCGATGCAGCACGACATCGGGCTCGGCGAGGTTGCCGACATCATCCACCCTTACCCGACGATTGCGGAGGCGATTCGCCACCTCGGCGACCAGTACAACCAGACTCGACTGACCCCGACCGTCCAGAAGATGCTCCGTCAGGTGCTGGAATTCAGACGTTGACGACCGGGCATCGGGGCTCGCCCATGATGCAAACGGTGGGACTCGTCTCCCCATTTGGGGCGCCTCTCGGAATGCGAGCGTCTTTGCACCGACGTCCCCTCGCCCGACGGCGAGAACTCGTGTCTCTCCGCTCATCTCGATGCGGGTCACTGCGAAAAGTGGTCGAGATGGGGACCACAGTACCCGATGTCCACGTCATCCTTCCCGTTCTGGGGGATGTCGAAGTAGATCTGGAGCGCCGTCGAATGCGAGTTGCCCTGTCCGAAGGTGAGATGGCGCTCGATTTCGGATTGCTGTTCCGAGTCGCGATCCGAAAACGTTCGATCGTAAGCGGCCGACGTCGTATCGGATTCGGAGAGGGCATGGTCGATCGGGATGTCGGCTTCCTCCTGGAGCGCCGTCGCCCAGGGCTGGCCGAGTCCTTCGTCACGTCGATAGCACTCGATCTGACGCTGTCCGACCGCGGCGATGGCTTCGAGCGCTCGATAGACTTTGTCGGGGTGATGATAGTTCGATCGCTGGGCTGACTCGTGGGCCCGGCTCCAGACGTCCAATACGTCGAACGCGCGATCGGCGGCTTCGAGCGCCTCGAGCGGGTCGCCGAAACGGCTCGAGTCTTGCCCCTCGTCGTCCCGGGCGCGCTCGACGGCTCGCTGCAGCTTCGGGAAGGACTCGCCCTCGAACCAGTCGGCTCGGTGGGCTAGCAAATTGACGAAACGTTCGTCGTCGGCCGTAAAATAGCCGTGATCCAGATATCGCTCGACCTGTCCCAAGACCTCCTCTTTGTTATCGTCTTCGACGGCCTTCTGCAGTTGTGTAAAAGCCCGGTCTCGATCACTCTGAGTGATCTCGGGTTCTTCGGATTCGTCTTGCAGTCCCGGATACTGATCGAGCTCTGTCTCGTAAACCGATAACGCTCGTTCGATGTCGTGCCTCCAGGTCGAACCGTATTTGGGGTCGTGCTCTCGTTTGAGCCCGTGGACAAATCCAGGCTGGTGTTCCTTCGAGATCTTCGTCAGCGCCTGGATACTGCCGACGATATCGTCTTCAAAGGCGCTCGGCATCTTGATGTCGTCGAGTCGTGTCTGGAGTCGACGCAATCTCGTGGTGAGTACCCAGATGACAGCTTGCGCGAGGTCGTCTTCAACCGTCGACCAGGCGTGAGGAGGCGTCTCGTCGAGAGCCTCCTGGCAGGCATGGAGCTCCTTGCGCAGGTCTCGGCGACTTCCGAGCGTATCCGGCACGTCGTCGATGATCGACTGAAAGTGTTCGGCCGATTCGAGCTCTCGAGTGACCTCCACCCGAGTGACGTGATCGTGGGTGCCGCCCCCCAGTGACCCATCGTTGAGCGCATGTTCCAGTGCATCGGGATCGAACTCGGGGGGGGCGGCCGCCTCCTCCGAACGCCCCGAAGCATCTTGATGCTGTCTCGATAATCCCTCGGCGGCTTGCTCACTTTGCTGCGGGGGGGATCGATCCTCGTTCTCCTCATCTTCCGTACCGGGCTCGATCTCGGAGGTGTCTTCGTGCTCCGGACGTTCGCGAGGCGGGTCGCCTCGAACGTCGTCGTCCGTCTCGTCGGACTCGAGCGCGCCATCGACATGGGCCTCGATCAGTCGAGTCCCAATCGTCAGGGGCGCGCCATCGAGCTCGTTCTCCAGTCGGCGCCGCTGTTCGATGCGCTCGAGATACGCCCGGGGGGGCTCCGAGTTGGGATCGTCGAGTGAACGGAGCCGCGCCCATCGACGACCTGCTTCCTCGAGTATATCGACCAGGTCCGGTTCCAGCGAGTCGAGCGCGAGCGCATCGCGCGCCGATTCATCGTCCAGCCGATCGGCAATGGACTCGATTATTTTGTCTCCGACGTCGACGATGTGCTTCCGAAGAGTCGATTCGAGTTGGCGGCGCTCACCGATGGAGTCCGTCCAGCGGCTCGGTGCGGTCGACGCATGTTCGTGGATGTCTCGGAGTTGCTCCCAGATTTGAGCCGTGTCGCGGAGATGCTCTCGAACTGAACTGTCGAGTAAATCATCAAACGTCATGGGATCGGTGTCATGTGCGGGGGACCTCAACAGCGATCGTGATCATTGTGACCATGCGCTCTTGTCCATGTCTCATGAGGAGAGTCGAAGAAGCGCATGGAACGATAAACGATAACGCACACCCCCCGCGACGTGCCAGTGTTTATCAGCATAGATCGCCGGCGAGGAGATGGTCACAGTCGATCTCTCTCGTGCACCCGGCTCCGCTCGCTCGACCGTCCACGTGACCTGTGACCCGCCCAGAGATGAAACCATACCCTCGTGGGGCGCAGCCGCTCGGAACGAGCCACGATCGTGGGTGTGACTCAGGTCCGTGGGATCTCGACGACGTGTGGTTGGGAGCGCCGGCGGCCCCACCGGCCGATCATCGAGTCGGTCGACCGCAAACGTTGTGCCCCGGCGTCTCCCGCGGTATCCGAGCGGACCCCACGATCGTGCGTCGCCTCTTGACTTCTCGTGTCAATCGCGAACTATTCGAGGTGTACGTTCGATAGATGTCATACTGCACCTGTTGGCTCTATGCCCGGGAGATCGATGATGAAACGTACGCATCTGCTGTGCCTCGTCCTGCTGGTCGGAATCACGTCGGTGGCGTGGCCCTCGAAGGCTGAAGCGGGCGTCATGGTGGGCGTCGACGGCATCTGGGTCCCCACGGCGACCCTCGAAGTCAGCGGTGAAGACCTCGACGCCCAACACCAGATCGACAGCTTCGGAGTCGGAGCACACGGCACGGTCGGGCTCGGGCCCATGGACGTAGGACTGAAAGTCAATTACTTCGATACGGGCATCGAAGTCGCCGGCGTGAGCGCTCGAAGCAACGAGATCAATATCAACGCACTCGGTCGATTCGCCATCCCCGGCATCGGACTCGCCGCACTGGCCGAGGCTGGACTGGCGACGAGCACCGATGGCGGCGGAGTCGGATACGACCTCGCACTCGGGGGGGAGTATTCGATTATCTCGCTCGGCCCGGCGGCGATCAATGGAGGACTGATGGGGCAGTGGGTCACCCTGCCCTCCAGTCAAGACAATCCCGACGCGACTCTCAAGAGCTTCCGCCTGCTGGTGTCGCTCGGCATCGATTTCGGATTTTAGACGCCTCCCCCCAGCGACCATCCCGCGACGAGCATCCACTGTACGATCATCATCCCGTCGAGCAATCCCACGTAATAGAGCTCGTCGCGGTCTTCGCCTCCCCTCGCCAGAGTAGCCGCCGTGAGTCCTGCCGACGCCACCAGCGGAGGCGTCCAGGATGTCGTGCTCCATCCGTAGTGCCAGGTTACGAGTACGATCCAGCCTCCCATCAGAGCGACCGCCAACCATCGCGTGGGGCGGGCCCCGAGATACATGGGAATGGTCCGGATGCCGGCCTCTCGATCGCGCTCCAGATCCCGGAGGTCGAAGGGGAGGGTCAGGGCAAAGATGTAAAGACCTCGTTCGACCGCGACGAGTATCACCGCCGAGTGGTCGAGGGCGTCGAGGTGTTCGATCGCCGGAAGGACTCCAGTGGCTCCCGCCCAGACGCAGGCGATCAGCACGATCTTCAAACCGGCGACATCTTTGAGGCGATAGGGGCCCTCTCGCCCCCAGACGAGCGGAAGCGAATAGCCCAGCGACAGAAGACCGAGCGGAATCAATGCGAGCCAGATGCGAGACGGCAACATGGGCAAGAGCGCGAGCGCCCCCAGGCCTCCCAGAGTGGCGAGCCCCCAGAGCGTCGAGCGATGGGCATCGATCCAGCGGTGGCGCTCGGAAGCAGCGACGTGATCTTCGTCCGATGCCCCCGAGAGCCGATCGAGATTGTAGACCGCGAGCGTGGCTGAGAAGACAAAGAGGGGCAGCGGTCCCCATTCGGTTGGAACGCGGAGCTGAAGATAGGTCTGGTGCGTCAACAACAGCCCGGCGACTGCGATATAGAAGTTAGAAAACACCAAGGCTCGCATCACTGCCGTGGGGCTCGAGAGCGATTCACGGCTCGAGGCTCGTTCGGGCCCCCGACTCCGTTCTCTCACACTGGACTGTGTTGCCGGAGTCGGCGCATGTCCCGACGTCTCGGCCAGTATGTCCGATCTTTGCAGGAATGTCACAGCTCGTGAACGCGAGCCCACCGCTCCACAAAAAAACCGCAGAGGCGAATGCCCTCGCCTCTGCGGTGGGGGGAGCGCTCTGGGTCGTTGGGGAAACACATAGCCTCCCTTCCAACCATTGTTTCATGCAAAACTCGTTCCCGAACAGACAAAGAGATCAAAAGTTATTGCTTATCAAAGTTTTAACTCGAAAATTTGCATCGACTGTATGTTGGAACCTCCGACACGTATGTAGAAACTACATCCCTCGTCTGACACAAATGTCAGGGTGTCGAGCCATGCCGGCGGGGAGTTCGGATGCTACATTGGTCGAAATGCGACACGTGTGTTATAGAGACGCATCAGCGAGACCCTCGGTTCGAGGGACTCCAATGGCATACATGTACGGACGCTGCGTTCGGTGATCCTCTCGACTGTTTGTTCGACCTCGAGCGAGCCCGTTGTCACATGAGGGAGACTCGCCCCTGGACGGTCTTCGCCACGTGCGAGTGTTCGCTGCAACTCTCGATGGTCGACGGGGATGATGACCGAGCGTCTCGGGTCCTTCGAGGGCCGTTGGCTCCTCCTCGTTCGGCGAGACGACACATGGCGCCGGATGGGGGCCGTCGGCCTCAGGGACCTCCACACATCGGAATTCGCATGGCAAGATGACTCGAGGAGATAGGTTCGGGAGTCGACGTGTCTCTCAACCCCCCTTTCGGCCCCCATCTCCGGGAGGATGATTGCCCTCTCGAGAGGACGACATCAGTATCAGCTGGGCCCGGGCGCGACGACACGATGCTTCCGACCGACGATGGAGTTCTATGTCGAACAGTTTAGTCGTCAACACCACGAGTTCAGAGACGCGCATCGCCCTCGTCGAAGACGGGATCATTAGTGAATTTCACATCGAGCGCAAGCGGGATCGCGACGTCGTCGGCAACATCTATCGCGGCAAGGTCCAGCGCGTCATCAAGGGCCTGCAGGCGGCATTCGTCGACGTCGCTCAGGAGAAGGCTGGTTTCCTCCACGTCAGCGACTACTACAACTTCGAGGCCGACCTCCAGGCGGCTCGCCAAGACGACGATCTGTGGCCCCCTCCGTCTCAGAATCGCAACAACGAAAAACACGACATCACGGACATCCTCAGCCAGGGCGACGAGATCCTAGTCCAGGTCGACAAAGAGCCGATCGGCTCGAAGGGTGCGCGTCTGACGGGACGTATCTCGGTGCCGGGCCGGTACGTGGTCTTCATGCCGACGGTCTCGCATATCGGCGTCTCTCGGCGCATCGATTCCGAGGAGGAGCGCGATCGACTGCGCAACATCGTTGAGGATCTCCGACCGCCGAGCACGGGCTTCATCGTGCGTACGGTCAGCGAGGGCGTCAGTGCCGACAAGATCGAACGCGACATCAACGCTCTGGTCGGGCTCTGGGAGAAGATGATGAACAAGTTCGACCAGGTCCAGGCTCCCTATCTGCTGTACGAAGAACCCGATCTGCTGGTGCGGGCGACTCGCGACCTCTTTACCTCGGACTTCGATTCGCTGATCGTCGACGACGAAGATGCCTACAACCGAGTCGAGGAGTTCGTCGACCACTTCATTCCCGACTTCGACGGCCGGCTCGAATTCTACGAGGAGGACGAGCCGATCTTCGATGCCTATGGCATCGAAATCGAAATCGACCGGGCCCTCTCTCGGGAGGTCGAGCTCGAATCCGGCGGTCACCTCATCATCGACCGCACGGAGGCTCTGACCAGCATCGATGTCAATACGGGGAGCTTCGTCGGCTCGAAGAGTCATCAGGATACGATCCTGAAGACGAATCTCGAGGCGGCCGAGGAGGTCGTCTATCAGCTCCGGCTTCGGGGCATCGGCGGCATCATCATCATCGACTTCATCGACATGGAGGAGCCCGAAGCCCAAGAGCAAGTCTACGAGTGCCTCAAACAGGAACTCGACAAAGATCGGGTGACGACCAACGCCCTGAATATCTCCGAGTTCGGGCTGGTCGAGATGACGCGCAAACGCGTCCGAGAGTCCCTCTTTCAGTTTCTCTGCGAGCCCTGTCCCTGGTGTGAATCGCGCGGCTACGTCAAATCCAAGGAGACGATCGCCTACGAGATCATGCGCGAGCTGAAGCGCCAGCTTCCGATCGTCTCGGCCGACGAGGTCTACATTCACGCCAACTCGGGCGTCGTCGACAAGCTCCGTCACCTCGAGAAGGAGCGGTTGAGCGAGCTCGAGGAGCAGCACGACAAAGAGTTCCACTACCACCGTCAGCCGAACCTGGACGTCGAATCGTTCGAGATCCAAGGGCCTGACGAGGAGTAGAGACGTGAGCAGTCAGCGCGATGCCAGTCGCCAGAGTACGGGGCAGCAAAATCGCCGGGGCCACGTGCGCGTCCCCGTCAACCAGGAGTTCGAGTGCATCGAGGAGTACATCTCGGAGTATGTCAGCGACCTCTCGAAGGGAGGCGTCTTCATTCGCTCGAAAAACCCCCTTCCAGTGGGAACGACCGTCACGCTTCAGTTTTCGGTCATCGTGGATGATGTCGAGACGATCGAGGGGGAGGGCGAAGTCGTGCGAGTCGACATGTCCGATCAGCGCATGGGGATGGGCATCGCCTTCACGAAGCTGACGGCTGAGAGCAAGCAGCTAATCGACCGTATCGTCCGCCAATACAAAGAGGGGACGCTCTAGAGAAGCGCCCGTGGAGGGTGGGGCGGTGTCTCGGCCCCCGGCTCGTTTCGCGACCGGCCACGCTCAGGTGGAGCCGCGGTGATTCTGGATGGCTTCGTAAGCACGGGTCAGTTCTTGAGTGAGTTCGGTGGCCAACTCCTGCATCTCCGGGTCGCCGCTGAAGCGATCCGGATGGTATTTCTGCATGAGACGCCGATACGATTTCTTGACCGTCTCCATGTCCGCCCCGTAGGACACCTCGAGATTGGCATAGTAGTCCTGCAGGGTTTTCTCATCTTCGGAGCGCGGTCCCCGCGTCTCCCGGCGCTCGTACGACTCGTCGGGCTTCCCGTCGTCGGCCCCTTGAAGCATCTCTTCCAGCTTGGCGCGCAATCCTCCTTGCTCTTCGATCTCCTCGATTTCGTCGAGGACGTCGTTGAGATTGGCGCGCACAACCCGCAAAAATCGGTCGGTCATGTGTCCCATGGCAATCGCTCCACATAGAGGTCACGGCGAGCGGCATTCGAGTGAGTCGGCTCTCCTCCGACGGGCCACTCTCGGCCGATCGGGGGTCAACCGAGCGGGGCTCGTGGAAGATGAACGATCGAGCCGGGAGGCGTATTCGATACGGCCCGAGCGTCGAATGCGCCGCGCGAACACGTCACTCGCCTCGAGAACTCCCCGGACGATGGGATATGCGAAGAGACCGTCTCGAGACAAATGCTTCGTCCCCGACCTTGTCGAATGCACGCGGGGGTGCCATCCTAGATGTCGAGATGTTCAATCGTGCTCGAGCCCCGAGGAACACGATGCATCTGAATTGCAACGGCGAATCGATTGGTAACGTCGAACACGTCGAATGGAAGGAAAAAGAGGTCGACCAGAAGGGAGGAACCGTCACCTTCATGGCGCCCTTCGACTTCGACTGGGAGGCCCGACAAAACGCCTTTCTGGAATTGGCCGACGACGATGACGACGAACGATATATTCTCCACCAGATTAAAAACATCGATCGTGGAGGGGCGGGGACGTTCATCGTCGCTCGCTACAAGGAGATGGCCACCTGAGTCTCGGCCCGATGTTCAGTAATCGAGCTGAAGCCCCATGCCGACGTTGCCCCGGAGAGCTGGAATTGTCAGACCATCGCTCAGATCGACGGGAGTGTCGCGGCCGCTGGCCGCCGGGATCGACGGCAAATCCACTCGGAGATTGAGTTCGCCGCGCTTTCCGTACGTGACGGATCCGAAGACGTAGTACTGCAATCGATTCCAGAGCGTCGTTCGGATATCGAGTCGGGTCAGAAACGAGGGATCGCCGAGATTGGCGAGGGTGCTGGCCGTAATCGAGCCCTCTTCCCACGCCCCCGGCGAGGGCATCGCGGCGTAGAGACCTCCGTAATGACGCCCAACATAGAAGGGACGAAAGGCGTCCTGAAAGATCAACCACGGATAGAGATCGGCGTCGCGGTAACCGAAGTCGTTGAAGAAATACTCTCCCCCGACGAAGATCGTATCGTCCCCGCCGTACGGGATGCCGATCTCGGCGCCGGCCAGGGCCCGGGGAATCCACTCGTTTTCTCGCGAGTATTCCTCGGGGATGCGCCAGTTCAGGGGATTGGGATCGGCGAGCGTTTCGGGCTCGAACGTCCCCCGATAGAAGGCTTGTTCGACGCCCCTGGCGACGGAGACGGCGCCCCGCAGATCGAATCGCCAGACCCCGGTCGAGATGTCGAATCCCAATCGAAGTGGGCGATCCTTGCGATACGCCGCCGACAGCGACCATTCCGTCTGCCCGAACAGAAATTCGGAGCGCACGGCGCCCCCGACCTCCTCCGGGGACGTCGCCCCATTCAGATTGGCCACTGCGTAGACATTCCAGTTCAGCGAGGGGATCGGCAGATGAAAGCGGAGCAGATCGGCGCCCGTCCGCTCGTCGAAGATCGCGACCGGATCGCGGCGCTGCGTGCGCAAGAAATCGTTGGGAAACCAGAAGCGGCCGACGCCCCACCGGACGTGCTGACGTCCGAGCGTGACATAGAGCGTCCGGGCGATGTCGAATTTGAGCCAGAGCTGATCGAGCGCGATCTCGATGCGCTCGCTCGTCCCTCCCAATCGCGTCCGCTCGTTCGGTCGTACCGTGGGATCGAAGGTCAGACGTCCCTGAGTGAAGAGCCGAAGGCGATCGGTCGGACGGCCATCGAGGTAGAGATCGAGGATGTTCGGCTGCGACAGGGGAAACGATTCGGGGGACCCTTCACCGAAGATCGAATACTGCAGGCGCCCGAAATACGTCCCCCCGATGGCAAGTGTATCCTCCTGGTCGGAGAGGCGCTCGGCGATGCGATCTTCGGTCTCACCGCTCGTCTCGACGAGATTTGATTCCGGGGGGGGCTCGTCGTTCGAGTCTTCGCTCGCTTCGCCCCCGAACATCGAGGCTTCGCGCTCCCGACGGGAGGCATCTCCTTTCGAGTCTGAGCTCTCCGTCTCGGAGTCCTCGCCGTCCTGGTCATCCGAATGTGTCTCTTCGTTGTTCTGGTCATCGGAATTCGAGTGCTCTGCCGACTCGTCGTCTCTCCCGAACATCTCGGCCTCGCGCGCCTCGACATTCGAGGACGCATCGTCTTCCGACTGAGACCACCCCGTCGAGGGGACGCTGCCGATCAAGATCACGCACATCGCGATCGTCGACGCGAGACTCGGGGACCCATCGATCATGGAGGACATGGATAATGGAGGACGTTAGAACCTTCAGAGCCTCGAGGGAGGGGCCGGGAGGGAACGAAGAGTGACAAAGGTCGGAGGTCTCCACGAGTCAACGAGCGAGCCTCCGACCTGGAGACGACACTTACCGTGATCGCCCCTCGGCGGGGAACCACGAGGATGGCTCGTTATTCACACTTGTCGGTGCAGGTATCGTACGATGCTTCAGCCTGGTCTTGGCACTGGTCGAGCGTCTCGTCGCACTGATCCTCACAGAGGTCGAGCTTGTCCTCGCACTGATCTGCGGCGTTGTCGAGTTCGTCGTCGCACTGCTCCTCGCACTCATCGTCGTCGTCTCCACACGATTCCACGCAGGATGCGTGGGTCGACTCAGCCTGTTCGAGACACTTTTCTTCCTGGGTCTCACACTTGTCGAGGCACTGCTCTTCCCGGGTCTCACACTGTTCGATCGCTTGCTCCTCCTGCTCTTCGCACTGATCCTCGCATTCGCCGGCCAAGGCGAGCGAAGGGGAGGCGAATGCGACGAGAAGCGCAAACACACCACACATTTTCGACATCTTCGACATGAAACGACCTCTGTTGAAAGCCGTATGTTATAGTGAACAATATGTTGTCATGGAGAGCTCGCTCGCCATGCGAGTTCCGCCAGGCCGACGAATGCCGGGGCGTGTTTATTCAAGACGATTCCTCCCAAAACACGACGTCCGGCTCCCAGCGATATGTCTCGAAGTCACATGTTCCGTCTCCGTCGAAGACGATGCCTTCGCTCTGGAGCCAGCGCCTCTGGGTCTCGGCTCGTGCGACGTCGCCGCGGTGCGAAATGCCCCCTTGAGCGTTGATGACACGATGCCATGGAAGGCGGAGCTCGTCGCCGAGACTCTGCTTCAGGAGCTGGCCGACGGCTCGAGCTGCCCGCGGACTTCCGGCATGGAGGGCGATTTGACCGTACGTCGCGACTCGTCCCTCTGGAATCTGGCGTACGAGCCAATAGACCCGGTCTTTGAACGCCGACAGATCCTCACGAATCGCCTCGAGCTCGTCGGCGTCGAGCGTTGAGAGTTCCTCGCATGCGCTAAAATCGGGGGGCGTCGACATGACGAATCGGGAGTGCGCGGCGTTGTTCCGTCGGCCCGACACTCGAGGACATGGCCCTCAGAGTGTCGGGGGCTGCTGAAAGTCACCGTTGAGGGCGGCCTCGAGTCGCAGCTGATAATCCATCGGTGGCAGATCGTGGCGTCCCGGGAGTGCATCCATGCGTGTCTCAATCTGCTCGAGTTTCGGTTGGTCGATATCATAGATATCGGCTCCGAAGTGAGCTCGCCCTTCATCGCCGATGCGCGCCACGATGTATTCGATGTGAACGGGGATGGATTCACGCAGTTTGAGCCAGCGTTCCTCCTGCTGGTCGAACCATTTTGTGAGCAGTTCTTTGCGGCGCTCCCCCGTCCAGCGCCCATCCCGATCGAGCAGATAGTTCAGGAGCTTCATCGGCTTCTGGATCCGAATACAGCCGTGTGAGTAGTCGCGAACGGGCTGTTCGAACAGAAACGGCTCGTTGGTGTCGTGCATGTAGACCGAATGATCGTTGGGAAAGAGGAATTTGACCTTTCCGAGGGCGTTTTTGGGGCCCGGTTTCTGGCGCAAAAATCGGTGACC
>JAQCND010000080.1 GCA_028274765.1 Bradymonadaceae bacterium | reverse complement strand
GGCATCTCGCTTGGGGTCGTAAGCGACGCCGTGGGAGTGGTCGATGGTCCCGCCGCTGATCTGTCCCGAATCGAGGACAACCTTTTTGGCATAACTGAGGTTGTAGGGGGTTGATTCGACGCGTCGGAAGCGTCGGACCGGCCCCTGTTTGCTGCGCTTGGACGCCCAGATGACATCGTCGTTGACGGCGATCCCCCCGATCTTGTCGCCTCCAAAGGGCTGGAACGAATCGACCACCCTACCCTCGAGGTTGTAGAGGCGGACGCGCCCGTCGTCATGGGCAGCAACGATGTAATCGAGAAAATCCGAAAACCCGATGTCCTGCAGCCCGCCGGTGTTGGGCTGGAAGCTGAAGTCGGACGAAGCCGTCTTGTTGTTCCCCAGACTGAAGAGTCCGTCGTAGCGTTCGATGCGGGGATTCTGTCCAGACGTCTCGGAGACCCAAATCGAGTCCGTACTCGTCGAATGAGCCACCCCGCTGATGTTGTTCGTATCCTTGAGGTTGACCTTCTTGTCGAGCGCCATCGGTTGCGCCGACACCGTGGCGGGAAGCGCCACCAGTAGTATCGCCGCCACCATCGTCCACATCGTCCGACACGTCGAAGACATCGCCACACCTCGAGATGAGTCGCATCGCTGAGTAAACGTCCACGTTTTTACTATAAAATTTTAGAGTGCCAATTTGTAAACCGTTGATCATGTCCGTCGGCGACGGATGGTGGAGGCGAACGGTAGAGAGGCTGTCAGACCGAAGGGCTGTCGTGTTCAATCGGCGATTGCTAGAACGTGACCCCGATCTCTCAACGGGATCGACATCTCGAACTCGACGGAGTCAGATGTCACACGAACATGGTCGTATCTGAACGGTCATCCGAACGTCGATGCGCTATAGTCGGGCTCCGCCCCGAAGAAGCTGTCTACTGGATCAGGACGTTGGGGGTGCCGCCGACCACCAGTGCCAGGGCATCGAGCTCGATGGAGTAATCCCGAACACTCTCGACGAGTTGCCGACGCTGATGGATGGAGCGCTCGGCCCGCTCGGTCTCGTCGGACACGTCGCTCCGGGCATCGAGCGCCTCGAGATAGTCGATATCGGTGGCGAAATCGGAGGCGAGCCGCTCGGCAGCATCCTCGACGAGGAAGTCGCGCTGAGACTGAAGCTCCTCGATGCCGAGCTGTTTGGCGTCGCGAAGCGTCTCCTGAAAGACGCTGGCATCCTCGATGGCTCGCACGAAGATCTCGTATTCGATCTTTTGGTCCGCCTCCGGCCCCTCGTAACTCTTCTCGAGGTCGCGGATGAGGTCGGGATCGTCGACCACGCTCGGCTTGGCGTCGCCATCGAGATCGAGCTCGATCATCACCGAGGTCGACTCCGGCCAAAACCGCCGATGGGCGCGCCGGACCAGCCCCTCGGGCATCGTTTCATCGTCCCAGTGTTCGCGGTTGAGGTCACAGCGAAACACGAACACGCCGAAGACTTTTCCCCGGTTCTCGCTGCCGAGTCGCCGGGCAAAGATGGTGGCTCGACCGTCGGTCGGAGCGAGCGCGTCGTCGACGAGGGCATCGACCAGCAGATGGCCCGGCCCGAAGAACTCGAGCGACTCGTCGCCGAGTGCTTTGCGCCGTCCGAAAGTCCCCGAGAGGTAACAGACCGTTTCTTCGTCGAGCCACTCGTTGGGGTCGTCGCCCTCGGGCATGTCGAATCCGGTCAATGCCCGGCGCACGCTCGACCAATGCCATTTGAAATCGTACACGCCCGGTCGCACGCGATGATCATCGATGCCGATCATCCGGGCCCAGTGGCGTACGGGAAGGGGATCGTCGATGCCATCGATGAAGTCGAGCAAATCGGCATAATCGACGACATCCTCGAGCTGTGACTGGGTGGGATTGAAGGAGGCCCAGTACGCGTCGACGGCCTCCTCGTCGCGGTCCGCTCGCCGCTCTCGGTACGCCTTGGCTGTCGACTCGATGCCCTTCGTACCGGTTCGGCCCGCGCGCTCGAGCAACTGCCGTTCGAGCTCGACAAAATCGCGCGTCTCGCGTCCGCCGGGCCGGTCGAGCAGCCCGAGCGTCTCGTCGTAGAGCTCGAGCAATGCCGACTCGAGCGGACTCGGCCCCTGCAGGATCGCCATCGGAAGCTCGTCGTCCTCGTCGGCCCCGGGACGATCGAGGCGCTCGATGCGGCGCTCGAGACGCTCCGGACTCCAAGGCATGTCAAGGTGGACGAGCGCCGTGGCCTCGTCGAGGCGACGCCCCTCACCGCCGAGCTCGTCGGCGATGAGAATGCGACAGGGGGCGTCCGGGTCTCGAAAGTCCTCGACAGAATCGTCGCGCACGGGTTCGGGGAGGCCGAAGTGGTGCATGGCACTGCGCCCCTCGGTGAAGGCGCGCTCGAAGAAAGCGTAGGCCTCCTCGACCATGTGTCGCGAACGACTGAAGACCAACACGCGGTGATCGTCGTCGGCTTCGAGATGGGATTCGATCCAGCCGGCCGCCGTCTCCAGTCGCCGACATCCCGCTCCGGAGGTGCGCTGCCAATCTTGGACAAGTTTCATTGCCCGGCCGATCCAGTCGCGTTCGTCGGGGAGGTCGGGGGTCGCCTCGAGAATGCGTCGCCAGAGCGTCTCCTCTTCGGCGGGCGCCGGGTCGGCCAGGAGACGATCGAACAGCGAGCGCGACGTCTCCTGGGAGGTCTGTCCCTCGATGGAACTGAGACGTGTCTCCAGTACGTCGACAAATCGATCGGGCGTGGTGGCGATCGCCCGTACCAGCCGCAGACGCAGCAGCCACTGAGCCGGGTCGTCGACGTCCTGGCCGAAGAGCGAGTCTAGATGGGAGGCCAGCTCGCGCTCCTCGTCGGAGGCCTCGTAGTCGAGCCACTCCAACGTACGCTCCGGCCACTGGACGTCGCCCTCGTCGAGGACCTCGCGCGATGTGTGAGCGGCGAGGTCGCTGAATCCGTAGTGGCGGCGGACGTGGTCGGCGAGCGTATCGATCGCCCCTTCGTTCCCCTCGACGAGCGATTCCGAGACCCGTTGAACCGCCGGATCGTCCTCGAGCAGATCGGCCCAAGATTCGCCGATCGTCTCGAGTGTATCGTCCTCGAGGTCGTCGTCGGCTCGATCAAGCGTCTCGCGCAGCTGTTCCCAGACGGATTCGTGGCGTTCAAGTCGAGTCTGAAGGGCATCGACATCGTCCGGGTTGTATCGCTCCGGATCGGCCAGTGCGAAGGTATCGGCGAGGGCGTCGGGATCGGGCGTCGACGGCAGGGGCGAGAGTACAAGCGTCGACTCGGCCAGATCCGAGAGTTCTCGCGTGAATTCGTAGGCTTCTTCGTCGGGCTGGAGCCGGTGTGCCCCGTCGACGATCAGGAGATCCCACGGTTCGCCGGCCAGCAGGGTCTGGACGTCTTGCGAGAATCCCGCCACCGCCGCCGAGACCACCAGCCGCTCCGACTGCAGCAGCTCGGCGAGCTCGTGAAAAGAACTGGATTCCGCCTCGTTGGCCCCGAGCCGATCGAACGAACGGCCGCCGAATCGGACCTCGAGCTGCCGTTGCCATTCGCGAAGGCGGGCCCCCGGTGCGATGACCAGCGTCCGCATGTCGGGGTCGCGCGACGTGCGACACTGGTAGATCAATCCCGCTTCGACGAGACGATCGAACGCCGACGCGTCGGCCAGCACCGTGCGGTCGCGCTCGCTCCACATCGCCCGTCGCACCGCCCGGAGCTGATGAGCTCGCGGCTCGATGCGCGCCCCGATTAGCGCTGGAAGCCCCTCGGAATCTTCGTGGAGTCGCGAGACCATCCGGTGCATCCCCCAGCGGGCGAAGAACCGAAACGGACCGCGCCAGAAGAGCGTGTCGAACTGATCGAGTGGCCGAGTACTCTCCGGTTCCTGGGGGAACATGTCGGCTTCCGAGACCGTGTCGGTCTCTCCACTCTCGAGCTCGACGACGTATTCACAGAGTTCGTCGGGCGCATCCGGGAGCTTCGCCTCGACAATCTCGACGGTCTCTTCGGTCTTGTGGCCGAACTCGCCGATGCGCGCCGTCACCGTCATACCCGGTACCAGGGGCAAACGATTGACTTCGACGCGCGAGAGCTGGACCTCGCGGACTTCGTCCTGATGCTCGAAGACGATGCGGGAGGCTCCCCCATCGAGTTCGGCGACGATACGCCCCGGCCCCAGTTCGGGGAGCTCGCGATCACGAACGAGTGCACCAACTGGAATCGTCGTCATGGAATATCCGTCGTACAGAGTCGGAGAGACAACTGACACCGAGTCGACATGGCTCGACTCGCCCCACAACATGCTTGTCGCAGCGCGGGCGGTCAAGCGAAAAGCGCGATGTTTTCGACGATGTTAGATTTGGAGCCGGCACGGGACTTGCGGTGGCATTTCTGTTGCGCAGTTGATCGTCGGTCGTTCGGACTGTTGGGTTTCGTCTACGAGATAAAACGGGGCACTCGACGATGCCTCACGGATGCGATCTCGCCTTGTCAACTCGCCCGATCTAAGCTTTCTAGCGCGGCGCACCACGATCGAGTTCGTCGACCATTGCCCGCCCCCGCATCACTCATGTCGAGCTTCTACGTCACGACGCCGATCTACTACGTCAACGGTGCGCCCCACATCGGGCACGCCTACACGACCATCGTCGCCGACGCCTTCGCCCGTCACTACCGTCATCGCGGCGAGGACGTCTTCTTTTTGACCGGAACCGACGAACACGGCATCAAGGTCCAGCGCGCCGCCGAAGAGCAAGGCATGTCGCCCCAGGAGATGGTCGACCAGAATTCGGCGAAGTTCCGGGAGCTCTT
>JAQCND010000064.1 GCA_028274765.1 Bradymonadaceae bacterium | reverse complement strand
TGGAGAGTTAAAAAATTATTAACTTGATAATCCAACTTCACGAAGTACCTGGGACGGGTTGCCCTCACGCATGTTGAAGAAAGCCTCAACTCGTTCCACCAATCGGTCTGGTTCGAGTGCGTCTCTGTGGAGCGCAAGCACTTGACGTTTGAGCTGACGCCAGAGACGTTCGACGGGATTGAGCCAGGAGGCGTAGACAGGAAAGGGGACCAGTTGCACGGGCAAATCCCCTGGATGCTCGGCTGCCTCAGAGGGATCGGGCCAGTTGGGAGGCGAACGGAACGTCCAGGGCCATCGTTGGGATTCGAGGCTCTTGAGGACATCGATATGAAAATGCACAGGCCAGTTGTCGAGATGGATCCAGAGCCGGTCGACCTCGGAGTGAATCTCAACCAGGTGATGATACCATGTCCGAAGCATGTCTCGGTCGATGCCTGGCGCCTGATGCCATGTCAACTGGCCCCGATCGGCCCCAACGGCAGCGAGCACGTGACGGGACCAGTCGTACTTGGAGGCCGTGGGACGGTCGACGGTCGGCTGACATCCTCGTGCCTCCCAGCCACACCCGGGTTCGGGATGTTTGTAGTATTGAAGTTCATCGAGATAGACGACTCGTTGAGACTCGTCCTCAGCTACCCAGGTCTGAAGGCGATCGAGATAGCGACACTTCTCGTCGAAGTCCTCGTCTGGACTCTCGACGAAGGTCCGACCTCGTGTGTAGGAGAGCCCGATGCGATCGAGCAGTTGAGCCATGCCGCTATCAGTCTCGAGCTGAAGCCAGTCGCACGACTGGCGGATGCGCTTGAGGGTCCATCGACTCGAGGGCGAAGCATCGGCCTCTCGGCTGGGGTCGCGACGCATCACTCGAAGGACACGACTCTTGGCTTCGGCTTCAGTCTGACAGGCCGGGGGAAAAAGCGGGCTTGCGCCCGCGACCGTCACTGACTGCCAGGGCCTCGAATCCATCCTGGCGATAGGTGTTCAGCCACCTCCGCACTGTCTGGGGTTGGCGTGTCCGGAGCCATCCATGCAGCGCGACGGCTCGCGCCGACCATCCATCGGCTATCTTCAATAACGCCGCCGCTTTCTCTCGCATGTGCGGAGTGTCGTGGTGATCTCGAGCCTCTACGAGTTCATCCCGTTCGCCGGGCGTCAACTCCAGAGACAGTTTGGGACCGGAATCACTCAAGTCGATGGTGATGGTATCTGAGGGCATCTCGAAGGGGGAGAGGCAGGACAGATGATATCACTCGCTCCCCTCTTATCGTAAGAAATGTATCCAATGATTAAAAATTTAAAGCTCCACCAGCCGGCTCACGCAGGGATGCTGGCGTTCCGAACCTGTATCGAGTTGATTCGGAGGGCCTTGCCTCCGGAGCGCCGGCTTCTAGCCGGCTCACGCAGGGATGCTGGCGCTCCGAACTCGTATCGAGTTGATTCAGAGGGCCTTGCTCCGGAGCGCCGGCTTCCAGCCGGCTCATATTCGTGATCGTTCAATCCTGATGCGCTCGCCCTGACAGCGTCCCGGAGACCCGTTGTGTCGAGGCCCATCGAATGATACGCAGGAGTTGTTTGTATTAGAGAAATGGCGACACCGGGCTCCTGCTCCGAGTGTGTCCGAGACGATGTCGACACACGCACAATTCGCGCCTCTCGAGGCTTCCAACCCCATGAATATGACCCCCATTACAGCGATCACCGCACTCGCGTTTCTGGCCCTCGGGGCGGTCGCTTGTCAGAGTGACACCGCAGGCGAGCGGGTGGACGATTCGGTGCGTACGTCCCAGCAGGGCCTCGACAACGAGGAGGGCGAGCAGGGGCAAATGGAGCCGATCTCTGGCTCGGACGAGGACCAATCTCAGTCCAAAACCGGCGAGGAATCGGCCGACACAATCGATGCCGGCGACGTGCCGCCGGTCGGCTCCGAGCTGGAGCTCTCCGAAGGGGAGTGGAGGGAGCGACTCACGGATAAAGAATACCGCATTCTCCGCGAGAAGGGGACCGAGCGACCGGGAAGTGGCGAGCTGCTCGACAACAAAAGGAAGGGCATCTACTACTGTGCCGCCTGTGGAGCGCCCCTCTTTTCGTCCAGGGCCAAATACGATTCGAGTACCGGATGGCCGAGTTTCTATGCCACGTACGAGCCCGGACGAGTGGCCAAAAAGTCCGATCGCAGCATGGGCATGGAGCGAACGGAGGTGCTGTGTGACCGCTGTGATTCCCACCTGGGGCATGTATTCGACGATGGCCCCGAGCCGACGGGAAAGCGATACTGCATCAACTCGAAGGCCCTCGACTTCAAATCGGTCGAAGAGATCACGTCCGAAAGTGAGGAGTGATGGGGCCTCCCGGTGGCGCACGAGCAGGATGTCCGAGTCGGGACGTTCGAGACACGGGTCCAGCCCACAAGAGGGGGCATCCGACATGTGAACGCCCCTGGGCTCTCACCGGGGGGTCATCGCATTCGAGCTACGTCTCCCCAGATATAAGCCGGCGAGGCCGCCGGCGCTCCAGAAGGCGGCCAAGCTTCACGCCCCATGACGCTCCTTCGGAGCGCATTTATACGTCTTCGACGTGAGCAGCTTGCTGGTACGTCGCCGAGCGACTCCCTGTCGGGAGGAGCGAGGCGACGACGAAGGCAGACGTGTTCACATGCGATCATCCTGGCCCTCACCAGCAAGACGATTGGCATCACGGGCGAGACTTCCTACACTGACGGTCGAATGACACGAGGTGAGTGGGCTCGCTCCCTTTCGACGGAGGGGCTGGGATGGACCGCAATCGAAACAAGCCCGCATGTCTCCTCGTGACTGCCCCCGAATGGTCGCCCCCGATCGTCCGCAAGCGAGTCGCTCTCGGCGCGATGAGAGCGCGATTATCTCGGGCGAGGGGATGCGAGCAGCTGACCTTCGCCCGTTCGACATGATCAGTCCGTTCCTCTCGGTCTCCGACGACTCATGCCCAAGACATTCGATCTCTCGCAGTTCACGCAGCAAGCCCGCGACGTTCTCTCTCGAGCTCAGGATCTGGCGGCCGAGCTCCGACACAAGCGCGTCGACATCGAGCACGTCCTCGTCTCGGCGCTCGAGGACGACGATGGCATCGCCACGACCATCTTCCAGCGGCTCGATATCGATACCAAGGCGCTCGGCCGTGATTTGATCGACGAGCTCGAGCTCAAACCCAAAAACTACAGCAGCGACCAGGATCAAGTGTATGTCGCCAAACCACTGCTGGCGGCGCTCGAGGATGCCGGAGACGTCGCCGACGAGCACGGCGACACTTACACCCACATCGAACATCTCCTGATCGCGATTGCCGACCAGTCCGAGGGATTTGGGCCCGAAGCGATCCGCGACGTCGGCGCAACCCCCGATGCCATCGAGGGCGCAGTCGAGCGGACGGATTCGTCGGCCGATCGCGCCGAGCGGACCGGAAGTACGCCGTCGGACGAGGGCGACGAGGAGGGCGACATCCTCGACAAGTTCTCCGAGGATCTGACCGAACTCGCCCGTCGTGACGAGCTCGACCCGGTCATCGGACGAGACGACGAGATTCGCCGCGTCACCCAGGTGCTCTCGCGTCGTACCAAAAACAATCCCGTTCTCATCGGCGAGCCCGGCGTGGGCAAGACGGCCATCGTCGAGGCGCTCGCCCAGCGGGTCATGGCCGGTGACGTCCCCGATGGCCTCCAGAACAAGCGCATTCTGCGGCTCGACGTCGGATCGCTGGTGGCGGGCACCAGTCTGCGCGGGCAATTCGAGGAGCGGGTCAAAGCGATCATTCAGGAGATCGTCCAGAGTCAGGGGCGCATCCTGCTATTTATCGACGAGATCCACCAGATCGTCGGCGCCGGCGGCGAGGGCTCGACCAACGCCTCCAACCTCCTCAAACCCGAGCTCGCCCGCGGGACGATCAGTCTCGTCGGCACGACGACTACCGACGAGTACCGCGAGTACATCGAGGACGATGCCGCTCTCGAGCGCCGGTTCCAGACGCTCCAGGTCGGCGAAGTCGATGTCGACGGGTGCGTCTCCATTCTGCGCGGCATCAAGCACCAGTACGAAATTCACCACGGCGTCGAGATCACGGACCCGGCTCTGGTGGCGGCGGCCGAGATGACCGACCGCTACGTCAGCGATCGCGCTCTCCCGGACAAAGCGATCGATGCCATCGACGAGGCCGCCAGCCGACTCCGCATCGAGATCGACTCCAAGCCGACCGAACTCGACGCGCTCGAGCGCCGCATCGAGAAACTCCGGGTCGAAGCCAACTCGCTTTCGGATGCGACCCATCCAGAGGCGGTCGAGAGTCGGGAGAAGCTCGACAACGAGATCGAGAGTCTCGAAGAGGAGGCCGAGCGGCTCCGGATGCGCTGGGAACTCGAGCGAGACGCCCTCCAGACGGTGACCGACTTCAAGGAGGAACTCGAGGCGACCGAGCACGAAATCGAGGAAGCCCGCCGCGACGGGGAACTCGGCCGCGCCGCCGAACTCAAATACAGCGCCATTCCACGCATCGAAGAAGAAATTGAAGAAGCCGAGTCCAGGCTCAAAGACATCGCTCCCCAGGATCGATTGCTCAAGGAGTACGTCGATGCCAACGACGTCGGGGAAGTCGTCGCCGACTGGACGGGCATTCCCGTCAGCAAGATGCTCGAGTCCGAGCGCGAGAAGCTGCTGAACATGCCGGATCGGCTCCGGCGCCGCGTCGTCGGTCAGGATCACGCCATCGATGTCATCAGCCGGGCGATCTGGCGTTCACGGGCGGGACTGCGCAATCCCGACCAACCGATCGGCAACTTCATGTTCGTCGGGCCCACCGGCGTCGGCAAGACCGAGCTGGCCAAAGCCCTCTCGGAGTTTCTGTTCGACGACGAAGAGGCAATGGTCCGCATCGACATGTCGGAGTACATGGAGAAGTCGAAGGTCAACACGCTGATCGGCTCCGCTCGTGGCTACGTCGGAAGCGAGCAGGGCGGCGTGCTGACCGAGGCGGTCCGCCACCAGCCCTACAGCGTGGTGCTGTTCGACGAGGCCGAAAAGGCCCACCCCGACGTCTTCAACATCCTGCTCCAGATGATGGACGAGGGGAAACTGACCGACAGTCAGGGCCGCGAGGTCGACTTCTCGAACACGCTGGTCATCCTGACCTCCAACGTCGGCAGCCGCCGGATCATGGAGCTCAGCGGCCAGGTCAGCGAGGAGGAACTCGCCGAGGAAACCGAGAACATCCTCGAGCAGCACTTCCGTCCCGAGTTCCTCAATCGCCTCGACGACCACATCGTCTTCAAGTCGCTCGGCCGCGACGTCATCCGCAAAATCGTCGACATCAAGGAGCGCGAACTCCGCCAGCTTCTGGCCGAGCAGAACATGACGATCGAGCTGAGTGACGACGCTCAAGATTTCCTGGCCCGCGTGGGGTACGAGCCCGAGTACGGTGCTCGCCCGCTCAACCGCGCCATCGCCACCTACATCCACGATCCGATGGCGATCGATATCCTCGAGAACCGATTCGGGGAGGGCGACCACGTCGTCGCCGACGTCGCCGCCGACGACGAGGAGCTGGTCTTCGAGGCCGGCGAGCCCTCCGATGCGTTCGAAGGCGAAGAGACCAGCGAGGAGGACGTGGACGAGCAAGAAAGTTCCGACGATCCTTCGATCGACGACTCCGGCCAGGCGGGCGAATCGCCCCCGTCGGACGAACCCGCCCCCGCCGCTTCCGAATGAGGCCGTGACTGCCGAGACGTCCGGGCCTACATCTGAGCGTTTTCCATCGACGGTCCTCCGGTGTCTCCGGGGGATCGTCACCCTCCAGTGTGTCGGAGCCTTCTGGCAGTCGAGGGTCGGGGAGACCGCGATCTTCGAGTGGCTGTGGCTCGGGGTTCGTCTCTCCGAGTCGACCGCTCTCGCCGTCGCCGATGCCGGCGCCTATGTCGTCCTCGCGGCAGGCGTGGCGTCGCTCGTCGCGCCCCTGGGACCATGGCTTTACGTCGTCGTGGCGTGGTTTCTGGCGACGGCCATGGCCGAAACCCTCCTCGGGGGCGCCGCCTTTACGGCATTGACCCTGCCGGCCGACGCCGTGCGCATCATGGCTCCCCTCCTGCTCGTCTGGTGGCCCGAAGAGACAGAGACCGCTCCTCCGCTCTTGTCTTCCGACCGTCTGGATCAACTTCTGGGACTGGCCGTCGCCTCGACGTTTGCCGCGCACGGCTGGGAGGCCTTCCAGCTCCATCCTCGATTCGCCGACTATCTCTTTGTCGCCAGCGAGATGGTGGGAGGGGAACGATTCTCGACCTCGACGGCACACGGACTGCTGATTGTCATCGGAATCGTCGACTGGTTGGTGGCGCTGGCCGTGCTCGCCGGGATGCGCTGGCGTCCCCTTTTACTCTATATGACCTTCTGGGGGACGCTCACCGCCCTCGCCCGCGTCGTCCACGGTGGATGGTGGGGCATCCCGAAGTGTCTGGTGCGAGCGGCCAATGCGGGGGTACCGCTGGCCCTGTATCTTTGGAGTCGCGCACGTCAGCCGTACGACGAAGCGTGAATACCGGAGGGTGTCCGACCTCGTACCATCCGTCCGATGCAATCCATGCCTCAGTCGCGCCGACAATCAGGTAAGGGGGAGGCGAAGAGGGGCGATGCGTGCGAGCGCCGGGCCGGATCGCTCGAGGTAGATTGAGAGTGGGCCTCGATCGTCGGGAGTTGTTGTACCGTACGACACACGAGACGGGGCGCGAACGAAGATAAGTCGACATGACTTTCGTGCAGTTCCGAGCGGCCGATTGACGAGCTATCGGAGGGCAATCGCATTCGAGCCACGTCCCCCCAGATATCAGCCGGTTAGGGAACCGGCGCTCCAGAAGGCGGTCGAGTTTCACGCCCCATGACGCTCCTTTGGAGCGCTTTTATCTGGAGTTTCGCCATTCGACAACGCGACGGCGACACGGATGAGCGAGGCCCCCGCAGCCTCGTGCTGCGGGAGAACGAGTCTGGTTGAGCTCAATCGTACGATTTCCCTCATCGAGGCCCCCTTGGCCTCATGCCGCAGGGGAACAAGTGTGAATCTAGCATGCCCCAGACTTTTTCACCGGCGACACAAGGTCGCCGAGGTCGGTGAGGGATGTCGGGCTCGGCGACTGGCTTCCCAGACTCGTGCACCGGCGACACGAGATCGCCGGGGTCGAGGGACGACTCACGTACGGATTGTTTGGCTCGAGCCATTCTGGAGACACTCGCTCAAAACGGCGAAACCCCAGCTTCGTACATGGGCGTTGATAGTACAACGTCACTTCGTCGCCTGGTCCGACCCGTGTCGGGCGCGGGAGCAGCGAGCTGTCGGATTCCGCTGCGAGTGCAGGGCAATCACATTAGAGCTCGATTCAACGTATGATCTCGCCAAGGATCTCGATGACTTGGCGTTCCTCGACGCATCGCTCGCCCTCGATCGCGAGTGCGCTGCGATGCCAGGCCGGCTGGGAGCCCACGTCTGCGAAGTATCGAGGCGCTCCGGGAGGCGTCGGAGGGAGGACACCCTCGTCCCCCCTTGGAGCGCCTTGATATGTCCTCGACATGCCTGTGCGTCTTTGACGTGAGCAGCTTGCTGGCACGTCGACGAGCGCGCCCTCGAAGCGGGGAGAGCGAGTCGACCACGAGGGGGTAGAGATTCAAATGCGATTGCCCTCGCTGCGAGTGGGGACCTTTCGAGGTCCTTC
>JAQCND010000059.1 GCA_028274765.1 Bradymonadaceae bacterium | reverse complement strand
AAGAGGAGGGCGACCAGTGTCAGCGGATCGACCTTGGGCAAGAACACCTCTTCATACCAGTCCACGGATTCGGTCTGTACGGCCCACCATCGACTGAGCGCACCGGCCAGAAATGGAATGCCCAGGTAGATGGCGACACTTTCGGCGATCGTGGCAAACTGGATGTCTACCACCGAGCCTTCGAGCCCAAACATGGGCGGGAGGACGGTGATGAAGACGAAGGCGTAGAACGTGTAGGTGACGAGCTGAAAGAGGCTATTGAAGGCCACCAGTCCGGCGGCATATTCGGCGCTTCCGTCGGCGAGGTCGTTCCAGACCACGACCATCGCGATGCATCGCGCCAGCCCGATCAAAATGAGTCCCGTCATGTATTCCGGGTAGTCCGGCAACAGGAGGACGGCCAGTCCAAACATCAAGACGGGACCGATGATCCAGTTTTCAAACAGCGAGACTCCGAGGATTTTCCAGTCGCGAAAGACCTCACCGAGCTTCTCGTATTCGACTTTGGCCAGCGGGGGATACATCATCACGATAAGTCCGACCGCGATGAGCATGTTGGTCGTGCCGAGCGTGAATTGTTCGTTGAACGTCTGAACGGCATCCGGAGCGACAAAGCCAAGTCCGACCCCGAGCGCCATCGCCGTGAAAATCCAGAGAGTTAGATAGCGATCCAGAAGAGACATCTGCTCCGAGACCGATTCATCCGGTAGCGTCTCGTTTGTCGACGTCACGGGTCACCTCATCGTGGTAGGTCAGATTATTCAGCGAACGTAATCCGGCACAAACGTATCTCGCTCACGACGTTTCCTCTCTGAGCATGTCGGCGAAGGGATCGGGCAGGGGACTTTCCTCGATGGCACGAGCCGCCCGCTCGACGTCGTAATCGACACGGACGAACTCGACATCGGTGCGTTTGTCGTCGGGGCCCAGCTTCAGAAGGGCGTAGCCCGCTCGCGGGTCGCCATCCTTGGGTTTGCCGACCGATCCCGTGTTGAGGACGCGGCCGACCGTCGGCTCATCCTCCTCTTCAGCTGGAATCTCTCGTGTGAAGGGTTTGTGCGTGTGGCCGAAAGCGAGAATATCGGCGTCGAATTGTTCGAGGAGCCGACGATAGGAGGCGTCCAGGCGATCGGCATACAGGTACTCGTTGATACGACGGGGACTGCCGTGGACCATCAGCAGCTCGAGTCCCTCGCCTCGTTCGCCCGTATTGAGTCGCAGATGTCGCGGAAGATCGGATAGATATCGACGGTGTTCGTCCTCGATCACTTCATTGGTCCATCGAATGGAAGCCTCGCCACGCCGCTGTTCGACCTCGGTTTCGTAGGCACAGCCACAATCGTCAGCATGTCGCCCGACGCCGACGTCGTAGTTGCCGGCAATGGTCGGGAGCCATCGATGTCGAAGCTCCTCGACAACCTCGTTCGGCCAGGGGGCGTACCCGACGAGATCGCCGAGACAGAACGCCATGTCGGGTTGGCGAGCGTCGAGGTCGTCGAGCACCGCCTCCAGGGCGGGGAGGTTGGCGTGAATGTCGCTGATGAGGGCAATCTCAGTCATGTGGATCGGTCCGAAAAGAATAGGCTAAGCGAATATGTCTCAGAGCTCGTCGACGAGTTGTTTGAACAACGAAAGTCCGCGAGGTTCGATGCAATAGCAAACACTCGGCCCCTGGACTTCGCCGCGAATTAGACCGGCTTCTTTGAGAGTCTTGAGATGGCCCGACACCGTCGACTGGGCGTAGGGAAGTTCGTCAACGAGTTCGCCACAGACACACTCGTCGCGTTCGATCAACGTCCGCAAAATGGCCACTCGAGTCGGATGGCCGACGGCCTTGGCGAGTTGGGCGAGCTGAGTATCGCGTTCCTCCTCGGATTCGATCGCGATCTCGCCGTCAGGGGAGCCACAGCATGGGGCGTCTAGTTCGTTCATGACGTCACCTTTATCGGGAAAAAACGATGAAACGCAATCCGAGCGTATACGAACGTTCCCGACGAATCAAACAATAATCGGGAAAGCCCGATAAAAGGAGGGGCGGTAGGTCTGAGCCCCTTCACATTCGACCGTCGCTTCTACCTGGAGCGCCACCTCCCCCCCCAGCATGCATTCGAGTTGACAAGCGACGGAAACGGGATGTGAGCTATCACCTCATCGATATGTGTCGAGACATGACCTCGATCATACGATTCGAATGTTCGGGTCATTATAGTCGTAGGTTGTCGATATCAGAGAAGATTTGGCGACAACCCTCGGACTGCTTCTCAACATCAGCAAGGAGAAGATCCATGCCGCCGCCCCCATCCAACGACAATATCGATCGTTCGAAGACCCTCGCCGCACTCGTCGAAGAAAAGCCCCGTCGATCGCGCGTCTTCGAAGCCCACGATCTCGACTACTGCTGCGGGGGCGACCAGACGCTCGCCGACGCCTGCGAGGGACGCGAGCTCGCGCCCGACGCGATCGTCGAACACCATCACGACTATCTCCGCGACGAGCTCTCCCCGCTCGGCGAACTGGTCGAGACCGTCGTGGACGCTCACGGGGACGAACACCCCGAGCTGCACGACCTGCAGGGGACGTTTGAGGCGCTCAAGCGCGAGCTTCCGGTTCATCTCTCGGAGGAGGAACAGCTCGTCTTTCCGGCCGTCCGGGACTGGGTCGAGAGCGGCGAGCTCGATACCAACCAGGAGGCCATTCTCGCCGAAGTGCTCGGAAGTCTCGACGACGACCACCAGGAGACGGCCGAACATCTCGAGCGCATCCACGAGCTGACCGACGGCTACACCGCCCCCGACGACGCCTGTCCGAAATATCGGGCGATGCTGGAGCGGCTCGAGGAGCTCGAGCGGTATCTTCACATGCACATCCACCGCGAAAACAACGTGCTGTTTCCCGAGATCGAGCGGCAGATGGCATCTTGAAAAGAGGGTGTTCCACATGTGGATGTCCTCCGCCGAGTGTCCCCGCGATCGTGGTCACGGTGTGGGGCGGGGCATTGGGCCAGGGGGCTTCGGCAGGCCATCTTGTTCAGCGGATTCCATAGCCCGCCCCCCCCACTCGCCGTCTTTGAAGTTCGAGGAAGGGACAATGTCTCCCTCGAGTCTCGGGGACGGCATCTGGTTCAGCGCGATCTCCTTCGAATACTCAATTGGGAGAGTGGTGCAGGCCGATGCAGGCTGACGACGTCGCATCTGAGAACGGCGAGGGCTCGTTGAGGCACGCCGAGGGGGATGCTCCCACGAGCAGCCTCGATCCGCTGATAGACGTCTCCCCATGTCCCCCCCGGTGTTCCGATGAACACCCGCCGCCGATCGTCCGGCCGAGTGAAGGCCCCTCCGTCATCTCGACGTGGAGCCGTCGAGTTCGAGGAGGAGGCGAGTCCCTTCAACCACCTGCAACTCGCCGTTCGGGCCCCCACGTTCATGATCGTCGGCACGTCTTCGGCGATTGTTTCGTCTCGAGACGACATCCGGAGGGTAGATAGTTTCAACCCACGTTTGTGGAAACCGACTCTGTGGCGTCTCTGTACTCCGGTGAGGCTTGTTTCACTCCCGCTCCCGCACGTTGTGATCAGAATGATCGCATTTGACATGTTCCCTCCGTTCTCGGCCGGCTAGGAGCCGGCGCTCCAGAGAAGTGTCGAATCATAGACGTCCTCGAGCTCTCCCTTGGAGTGCCAGCCCCCTTGCTGGCCGATAAGACGTACTCCGAAGTGGGGAGCGCCTCGGCGTGTCGTCTATACTTCTAATGCGATCACCCTGACGTTGTGAGGGGCTCGTCTTGCATCGGGGCGAGGTCACGTCTACAACACAACGTAGAGAGCCGACGATCGTCTCCGTTGTCTTCCACCGCCCGCCGCCCATGGTGCTCCATCAGAGCCACATCATGCAACTGGTCGAGTCGCTGGCCGATACCTTCGACGAGGTCGCGGTCGGCGCCGAGGTGGAGCCGGGAGAGGCGTTACGGACCATTGACAGCGCCCTGTCGGACGCCTTCAAGACGCGGCCCGAGACACTGAACATGCAGATCGAGCACGGACTCGAGGAGATCGATCCCCGCGTCGCCGCCGAGGTCGGTCGACTTCTCGAGGCCCGGACCGAAATCGCCGAACAACTCGGCGACAGTGAGCTGGCCGACCGTTCCCATGCCCTCGCCACTCGAGCCCTCCTGGAAGGGGCCCACACCTCGTTTCACGAGACCGAGGCGGAGACAGCGTCGCCAGCGGAGATGCTCCGCGGCATGCTCCGGGATACGCGAACGGCCGAGGTGTTGACGACCGAGATGATCGCCGAAGCCTGGCGCGTGCTCTTCGAAGTCGAGGCGGACCGCCAGCATTTTCCGAAGGCCGAAGACTGCCTCTTTCATGCCATTCGACTCACGCCCGATCCCCAGCCGATCGTCGAAGATGGACTCGATTTCTACGATCGGCTGATCGAACTGCCGGACGAGGTACTCGAGCGACGCGGATTGCCACGCGACGAGGTCGAGGAGGCGCGCGCCGAACTCGAAGCGATGTACGAATCTGACGACGACTCGTCCGAGTCGTGATCTCGTTCGAGCGGAATATCCCCTCCGTCGGGCGCCCGCCTTCCTCTTCGGGGTCATTGTTCAGGGTGGAGACGAGCTCGGCTGGAGGGGCATCCATTCCCTTGATTTCCGGGCTCACGCCCGGAGCTTGATGCTGTCGCCGCCTTCGGCGGCTCTCCAGGCATCTATCGATGCAGGTCGATGAAACAACGTTTAAAACGGCCAGCGAAGCCGCGGGGGCTCCAAGAAGTATGGGCTCAGAGTCCGTTTCAGAACGTCGATATTGGACTTGGAGCGCCGGCGGCCCGTCGGCCATTCAAGCCGGCCAGGCTAGCGGCCGGCGCTCCAATGGGTGATCGTTCCAAACCGGAGAGGTTGTCGGCGCTCCAAGAGGTGATGTGCTTCGCGACGGGAGGTGCCTCGTCTGCTAACCTAATTGCTCGACGAGCCAAGCCGGCCAGAGGCCGGCCCCCCAAACCTCGATCGACCGAGATGGCTGGCACCCTGTGCGATGACAACGCACACGAGGAGTATGCCGGCTCAAAAACTCGAAGACTCAAAGACTTGCTCCTGACGCCCAAACGAGCCCCCGAGATGAGCTGGCACCCCATCGGATGACAACGCACCGATGCTCGCCGCCGACTCAAAGGCTCAAACGCTCAAACGCTCGAAGGCTATTCGTCGATGTCGAGCTCGACGTTGACGGTGATGCCACCATCGGTGCGATCGACGTGGTGCTCGAGCCACGTGCCGAACTGTTCGCGGAGCGACTCGAGGTCGTCGCTCTCGAGAGTTTCGCGCACCGTCGAGGGCGTCTCGTCCTCGTCGCCATCGTCGTCTTCGTCATGGCCGTGTCCGCTCCCACCGCCTCCGCGATCGGGCGGATCGGGGCTGTCGATCAGGGCTTCGCCGACGCGTTGTTCGAGGTTCTCGAGTCGCGAGAGGGGCTTGGCGCGCTCGTGGACGGCGATGAGTTCGCGTGCTTCGCCGAGGGTATCGGCGAGCATATCGTCGCCGTCATCGACCCGGCGGACAAGCTTGTCGAACAGGAACCAGCGCGTGTCGTTGAGCACGTCGACGTTGTCGGGAGCGCACTCGAGGCTCTTGGCGAGCATCGAGCGTTCGTCGGCATTCAGTCCGTCGCGGTTGGTTCCCTCGAGGGTTACGTCGCCGACGGCCTCGATCCGGTCGCCGGCCTCCTGTTCGTCGAGGGCGCCCATCAGGGATTCGAGGGCATCGGCGACCTGCCAGCGCGTCAATCCCGAGATGTCGTCGCGTTCGAATCCGAGGTAATCGGTGGCCCGACGGCGGACGAGATCGGCGAGTTGGCGAGCCGACCGGCGCACGGCCGAGCCGACGGCGTCCTCCAGGTCGCGGGCGAGCCGCTGGACGCTCCGGGAGTTGCGGCTGCGAGGCGGCTGGAAGCCGAAGACGTCGGCGGCGAGGGCACAGGCGCGCTCCCACGTCTCTTCGTCCGGGAGATCGTAATAGGCGAGCCGGTCGTCGGCCCGGAGATCGCCCGGCGTGGGGTCGTCGAGGGCTCGACCGCGTCGTTCGACCAGCATGTCCTCGAGGTCGGCGTACACCAGCACGACGAGATCCCGGAGTTCGTCGGCCAGGCCGCGGGGGTCGTCGGGGGGATCGATGACGTCGAAGACGTCGCCGACGGCGAGGCCCTCCTCGTCCGGCTGGAGCTGGCGTTCGATGCGTTTGCTCCAGGCGCGCGAATGACTGAATCGATTGTCCCCCATCTCGCCGAGATCGAGCGGTTCGGCGTAGCGCGCCAGCCGCCGTCGCATGCGTTCATCTTTGACGTGCGCGCCCTCGCCACTGTCGATCGACGTTCGGATGATCTCGTGGATGCGAGCCACCTCGCGGGGCTGGAGTCGACGGTGCGGGAGGTCGGGGCTGGCGGGATAGGTGTGGCGAAACAGGTCGCCGCCGAGGTCGTCGAGGACCTCGTCGAAGCGCTGGCCGGCGTGCAGAGTGGGGTCGTGGCCCGCCACGAGCGACTGGACGGCGTCGATGTGGGTGCTGGTATCGACGAGTCTGGCGTCGCCCCCCTTCTTGAGGCCGTAAGCGGTCATGAAGTTGCGACGGAGCCGATCCTCGATGGCTTCGCGGTCGCGTTCGAGCGTACTCTTGGCGATGGGGCGGTCGCGAGGCGGCAGATCCTCGGTGTAAGCTGAAAACTGACCCAACACGGTTTCGATACGGACCAGCCGGCTCAACAGCTTGCGTCCCTGCGAGGTCAGGTGGTGGGGGAGCCAAGCCAGGGTGTCGGCGTAGCCGCGCTCCTCGTGGTAGGCTTCGAGCCGTCGTTCGTCGTCGAGAGGGCCGTAATTGCCGGCATCGAAGGGGTAGTCGATCATCAAAAGCCCATGCTCCGGGGTCGTGGGCTCCATCTGATCGGAGTTGCGCTTGCGGACGTTGCAGTAGGCGACCTCCAGCGTTCGCGTGTCGCCGCGCCAGTCGAAGCGATGTTCGGTGCGGAGATCGAGTCCCTCGGGCGCGTCAAGCTCCAGCCACTCGAAGAGCAGCTCCTTGACCGTCCGGCGTCGAGCATCTCGGCTGTCGCGGTCGGCAGCCTTGTCGAGGATGTGCTCGATGTCCACGCCCTCGAGGCGGAGTTCGATCGACTCGCTGGGAGAGTCGGAGTAATGAATTTCGGTGATCTCGCTCGACCAGGTCCGGAGTTTGGTTCGGATCTGCGAGAGTGCCCCGCGAGCGCCCGGAAGTGGGGTCTGGGCGACGCCTCGATTGAGAGCCATCAGGCGTTCGGCGTCGAGATTCTCGAAGATCTGGAGTTTGGGCACCAGCGCCGAGACCAGCAGCGTGTGCATCAACCGCAGATCGTCGCGAAACGGCTGCCACTTGGAGTCGTCGGGCTCGAGCTGTTCCCAGTCGTCGACGTCGTGTTCGCGCTCGAGGTAGGGAATCAGCTTGTCGCGGCGCAGGTTCTTGGCCGACTGAAAGAGCTTCTTGCGGGCCGGGTCGCTCGGCTCTTCGCCGGTCTCGAGGTGAGGCCAGAGGTCGCCGATCGGCACCACGTCGCCCAGTTCCAGTTGGTTGCGCTGCTCGATCAGGATCCGCTGCATGATGTTGAGGGCGGTGCGCTCGCGCTGGAGCTCGTTGGAGAGCACCACCAGCGCCTGGACCAGCGCCGGGCTGAACGGATAGATGCGCTCGAAATCCTCTCGATTGTAGCGGCCGGTCAGGATGACGTCGCGCTGGTCGGCGTCGAGCGACTCGAAGGTCGAGGCGAAGCTCTGGCGGATCTGTTCGGAGGCGCGATCGTCGGTCGGATCGAGCAGACGCTTCGAGGCCACGTAGGGGAGGTTGCGGTCCTGGAGGCGGATGTCCTCGAAGCGCTTCTCGATGTAGTCCTCCGAGAGGTGGATGCGCCGCGAGTCCTCGGGTTCGACCGCCGAGCCGAGCATCTCGGAGAGATTCTTCTGGCGAGCGATGAAGCTGAAAATCGGGGCGGGACGGTCGGCGTGCTCGGATTCGACCAGTTTGACGACCTTTTGGAGCTCGCGATTGACGAAGTTCGTATCGGCTCCCTCGCGCGAGAGCCACAGCACCAGCTCGTCGAGGAAGAAGAGGACGCCGTCGTAGTCGAGTTCGTCGTGAGCGTGCCGACTCAGCCGTGCGAGCCCCTCGTCGAAGCCCACGAAGCCCTGTCCGGTCGCGCCCTTCAGGTCGCTGACTACGGGGAGGACGTGTTCGATCAAATTCGAGAGCAGGTCGCGATGCTCCGGTGAGCGGGGATCGGCGTCGGCGGCCCGGCGGTAGCTGTCGAGCGTCCATCCGGCGTCGGCCTCCTCGACGACCTCGCCCCATTCAAGCCCTCCGGCGTCGGCCCGCGAGCCCCCGTTTGGAGCGGTCTCGTCGCCGTTGAGGATGCGCAGGAAGCGATCGTCGTCGCCGATCATCTCGCGGAGCCGCTCGGCGTTTTCCAGAATGGGGCCCGATTCGTAGAGGGCGGGCAACTGCGCGTCGGGGTGATGGGTCTCGACCCAGTCGACGTAGCGGCTGAAGACCGCCTGCTCCATGCTGTCGGCCCCGATCATGTGGAAGGGGATGTGCAGCAGCTCGACGTCGTCCATCCAGCCGTGATCGGTGACGACGGGGGTGAGATGGTCGAGCTGGCGCGCCGGGGTGTAGCCCTCCAGCAGGAGCTCGAGGATCGCCATGAAGTGCGACTTTCCGGAGCCGAACGACCCGTGCAGGAAGGCGCCGCGGCTCTCCTTGCGCGAACCAGCGCCGAGGCCGAGCCCCGCCTGGAGCATCTCCAGAGCCTGGCGAAACCGCTCCTGCAGCGAATCGGTGACGATGTAGTTGGCGACCGTCTGGGCGCGCTGGTCGTCGCGAAGGCCATCGTTGAGGTTGAGGACCCAGCGCTCCTGATGATCGGGGATGTCGACGAGGTCTCTCCAGAGAGTCATCGTATTAGTGTTTGAGTCGTTGAGTCGTTGAGTGTTTGAGTTGGCGGCTGACCTCGGTGCGTTGTCATCCAAAGGGGGCCAGTAACTCGGATGGCCTCGGTCGAAGGGGAGTGTGGAAGTCTTCGAGTCTTCAAGTCGGCAGCTGACTCGTGTGCGTTGTCATCCGAAGGGGCGCCAGTCATATCGATGGGCATGTGCTTTGGAGCGCCTTTATGCTTGTACGTTTCTACTCGCCGGAGGTCTCCGGCGCGCATTGAAGAGAATTGGATTGGTATGAGATCCCCCGGGGACGCCCGGGGAGGAGAGACGTGACCCCGCCTTTATGCATAGGCTTCAAGCCTGTGATGGAAGATTGGGGCCGTCTCTCCCGGTCACGTCCGCGAATCCGAACGGTATCTTGGGGCATGATGACCCCGCGTTGTGCAAGGTAGGATGGGACATGACCACGTTCCCCGGAACGCATCCCGTAGCAGTGAATCTATCATGGTTTGGAGCTGATGTCATGACTGACATCCCCCTTGGTATCGACATCTCCAAAGAGGAGTTTGTCGCCAGTCGTCCCGACAGCCTGCGCGAGTCGTTTCCCAACGCCCCCGAGCAGTTCGAGCAGTTCGAGGCGTGGCTCGACGCCCACGACCTTGAGCTCGATCGGCTCCATGTCTGCATGGAGACAACCGGCACCTACAGTCTCCCCCTGGCGGCCTGGCTGGTCGACCAAGGGGTCCGTGTCAGCGTCGTCAATCCCAGCCGCATCCAGGGGTTTGCTCAGGGAGAGATGCAACGCAACAAGACGGATATGGCGGACGCCCGGTTGATTGCTCACTTCTGTCGGGTCCACGAACCCGACGAGTGGACGCCCGAGGACGAGGTCTGGCGGGAGCTCAAACAGCTGACTCGCCGCGTGCTCCAACTGAAACGGATGAAAACCCAGGAGACCAACCGTCTCCAGACGCCGGCCGGCTCGGAGGCCTGCGAGGCCAGCCAGCAGGCCCACATCGAGTTTATCGACCAGCAGATCGAGCGCATCTGGCAACGGATCGACGCCCTCATTGCCAGCCACGAGAAACTTCAGCAGCCGCTCGAGTGGCTCGAATCGATTCCCGGGCTGGGACGCCAATCGTCGATCATCCTGATGGCTGAGATTCAGGATATCGAGCGGTTTGCCAGCGCCAAAAAGCTCGCCGCTTACGCCGGGGTCACCCCCGAAAACCGGCAGTCTGGCACGTGGTCAGCCCCCGCCTCGATGTCCAAGCGAGGCTCAGCGCGTCTCAGACAGGCCTTATACATGCCAGCGATGACGGCCAAACGATACAACCCGATCGTCTCGTCGTTCTGTGAGCGCCTCGAGGAGCGCGGCAAGGATTCAATGGCCGTCGTCGGCGCGGCCATGCACAAACTCATCCGGCTCGTCTACGGCGTCTGGAGCAACGAGGAACCCTTCGACCCCGAATATGCTGCCTGAGGCGCTTGACTGACAACACGGTATCTTCTGTGAAGTGCCTGTACTTCCTTTGGAAGTGGGCGGCCTCGCCGGCAAGCCTCGAGTGACCCCGGCCCTCCGGGTCGGGGGAACGAGACGGTGCTCCGGGAAGCAGACGTCAGTGCGTTGTCATCCAACGGGGCGCCCGTGTGGTC
>JAQCND010000052.1 GCA_028274765.1 Bradymonadaceae bacterium | reverse complement strand
GAGAGGCAACTGGCAAACAAAACGTTGCGCAAGGCTCCGGCGAGTGGCGAACAATCGGGGTGATTCGGGAGGGGATCGATCTCGAGGTCGGCGTCGGCCTCCGCCTCTCCACCGAGAAACTGGACGACCTGACCACAGAGGCCTGCGTGGCGGAGCTCGTCGAGACCGCTTCTGACCAGCACGGTCTTGAAATCGAGTGCGACTTCGGCCTCCATCATCGACGGCAGGATGTTGGTAAAGACCGCGGCGCTCTCGTGTTCGTGGACCATGCGCTCTCGCCAGTTCTCACGGGCGAGTTCGATGGCCTCCGGACGGTAATCGCCCTGGAGTTCGTCATCGGACTGGAGTTCGGGAGAGACCTCTCCCCGCGCCAGCAATCCCTCCAGGATGCGCTCGTGTTCCTTGTCGAGATGCGAGCCACTCGTGGTGGTGTCGAGAATCCCCACGGAGATACTCCTCGTTCGAGGGGGCAACGATGTCGGCTCAGGCGATGGCCGGAGGGACGAATGGACCGGGAACGGCACACCCACACCCGCTCTCTTCGGTCCATCGACACCGCCGGTTCTGTTCACAGCAGTCGGCGTCGTTTTCGCGCGTGCAGAACGACGGACAGGTGTCGTCCGAAACGGGCTCACAACTGAGCGTGTCGTTCGTGTCGGGAGACGTATCGGCCAGAGCATCGGAGCCCGTATCGATACTCACATCGTCGTCGGTGCGTTCGGAGACGTCGCGGTCGTTGTCTCCGACGTTCCATCCGCCGCCATCTCGCACCTCTTGGGTGGTATCCGGTTCGGAACACGCCGTCGCGCCGACGAGTGCCGCACTCATCGTCGCGGCTCGGGCCGCCTGAAGAGCTTTATCCTTGAGTTCGTCATCCATCGTCGAGCCTTGTCGTCGATTATAGATCAGCTGGTCGCCGGATGGCGGAGCATTCAGACTATCAGGACCGATCTCGGCCATCAAATGAGCAGAGACCAAGCAATTCCGCTGGAGCTTCGTTGGGCCTCGACGTGCTGTTGAGTGGTCGCCGAATCATGGCAGCGAGGGCGAACGCATCGTGCGATGGTTCTCCGGGACAACCGTCTGCTCGTGCCACAACCCTCATCGTGTATCCGAACCGGTCCGAAGGCTGGGGCCTCGGAGGGGCGGGCGAGTCCATCGACGGCCGAGCTCGTCTCCAACAGGCATTTTCGACTGTTTAGTACGGCCAGTCGCCGGAGCGATCCAGATGCTCGAAGGCCCCTTGATCGCGAAGGTGCGATTCGACGTCGTCGGCCGATTTGCGTTCGAGATCGACCTCTCGTGAGGCGAGTCGCTCGATCAAACGGGTGGCCACGATGGCGTGCTCGCGGATCTCGCGGATGTCGACCTTGTCGAGCGTATCTGCCGTCGTATGACAAAACCCCCGACCGGGCGTGTTGGACTCCGAACAGAACATCAATCCCGGGACGCCGCGCCAGACGAAGGGCCAGTGGTCGGAGTGGAGAACGTATTCGGGCACCCAGTCGACGGGATGCTGGAAGTCGTCAGCGACCTCCTCGACGATGGGCCGGAGGTCATCGAATCGGTTGGTATGGATATTTTGATTGCGTCCCGAGCCGATGCCGTCGAGGTTGACGACGACATCGATCGCCGAGACGTCGTGATCGGCGGCATAATGCTGAGAGCCGACGAGTCCGAGTTCCTCGCAGCCAAATCCGACCAGTCGCACGCGAGTCTCGAGCTGGTCCTCGCGGTCGGCGAGGATGCGAGCGACTTCACAAAGGGTGGCGACCCCGACGCCGTTGTCCACGGCCGCCTGACTGATGTCATGTCCGTCGACGTGGGCGCCGACGAGGACCTCGTGTGACGTCTCGGGGCCGACAACGCCCGTGACGTTCTGGGAGGTCGCCTCTCCGATGTCGGCCTCGATGTCGATCCGGCCGCGGACATCGCCTCGCCGGGCGTATCGCTCGATCTGAGCCCCCACTTCCTTGCTGACTCCAATCGCCGGAATGTCGCCGACGACGTCGATGCCGCCGGCCAGCGAACCGGTCGGCGCGAGCGAGCCCTCGACGTGGTTGGCAAAGACGAAGGCCTCGGCGCCGTTCCGAATGGCGAGTCCATACTTTTCGCGGCGGTGCATCCAGCGGTCGTACCAGTCTGGGACATCCGAGCGCGCGACGGCAATCTTGCCCTCCAGATCGGCCGACGCGAAATCTTTCGGGAGTCCATGCCCGAGGTGGATCCATTCCCCCTCGAGCCGATCGGCCGTGGGGCTGCCCGGGAGGGCGATACACTCGAGCTCGACCTCACGCGGGGCCCGAAGACGAATTAACGAGTCGCCTCGCGACCATCCCTCGACGTCGAACGTGTGCTCGTCGATGTCGCGCACGCTGGCCTGCTCCCAGGCCGTCTGCACACGTCGCTGCGCCCGGAGTTCGCCCTCGCTTCCGCCGAGTCTCGGCCCGAGATCGACGATATCCTCAAGGACGTCCCAGCCGAACGTCGAGACGTACGTGTCACCGATCCAGTCTGTCTGCTCCATGATCCACTCCGTGAGTTCGAATCGTATCGTGGAATCCTCGACTCCGACCACCATAGTCGACTGCTGCTCCGAATCGTACACAAGGACCCGACTTATCGGGATATGCCGGAGGAACCATCGGTTCGAAACGAAACAACACCGGGCTCACTGCCGAGGATCATAAACGAGGGGGGGAGCGGCGAGCTGTCAGGTGGTCTGGAAGGAGCGAGCCGCCCGACCGCCCCATCTCGGATGGGAGCGGTGTTCCCCTCGAACGACTGGCCGGTTTGCGGCGGGAGGTGCGCGCGGGCGCACCGGAGGGAGAGACGAGGCGACGTATATCTCGCCGGGAACAACTTCAAACTATGTAAACTTTAGACCAGTATTCGTCCCTCTCGATCACGTCCTCCCTACAACGTCACGCCCTCCCAGCGTTCGACGTCGATGCCCCAGTGGTCGCGGAGGCGTCTCAGATCGTGGTGGAGCTCCTCGAGGACAAAAACCGCCTCTCGGTCGTCGAGCTCATAACGGCCGGCGGGCTGGCCGAGCTTGTGGGTGAGCTGGGCCGACGCCTCGCGTGGGAGCATCTCGCCGAGCATCGGCAGGAGGTGTTCGCCGACCTGGAGTCGATCGCGCATGGTGTTGTGTGAACGGTCGGTCGAGACCTCGAAGTGCGGGAGCTCGAAGTGTTCGAAGACATCCGCTACCACCGAATCGGGCGACTGAACGAGATCGAGAAAATTGAGCACCAGGATGCGGTCGCAGTCGAAATGACGCTCGTAGCGCTCCAGTTGCGAGGCGTATCGCGTCACGGCCAGCGCCTGTCGGCGCGTCTGAATCGACTGACCCGGCTCCAGCCATCCCTCGGAGAGACCATGCGTGATGTGCGATTCGAGGCGATCGATGGGATTGCGTACGAGATAGACGAACGAGAAGTCGCGGTCGATCTGGGCGATACGCTCGGCCGCATCCGGGAATCGAGGGACCTTCGCGTAGTGAGTTGACCCCTCCAGGGCGAGTGCGTGCCGTTCGGGGGACCAGTCCCACAGCGATTCATACGCCTCGATGGAGCCCACGTCCGAGTCGCGTGTCGCAAAAAAATTCGGCTCCTTGTCTCGACATTCCGCGATGGCCGGGTGCTGACACAGGTATCGATAGAGACTCGTCGTCCCGCTCTTCATGGCCCCGATGATCAGACCGAAGCGTTCGATCATCGCTCACTCCCGTGATGTTATCACTCGTCGAGGCGCAACTCGCCAGACGCCTCCGATACTCGTCAGCCGCGACGGGGTATGCCGTGATCTGTGGAACGGAGGAGATAGTCGTCGACGGTCAGACGCTCTCTCGAAAGGCGGACTTCAGTACTCGGAGCGACTGGAGAGCACACGGGCCGATGCCCGCGTATCACCGTCCGCTCCGGGTAGTATCTCTCACTTTCGGCGTCCGGGCTCTCGATTCAGTCCCGGAGAAACGTGCCATCGTCGGGAACGGGTCCCTCGGCGATGGCCTCCTCGAGCAACGAGCGGGCGAGTTCGAGACGGTTGTCCTGGACGAGAATGCGGATCTGGCCCTCGTGGCCAACACTCACCGGCAGCCCTGGCGGTTCCATCTCCCGAGTGAAGCAGACGACGCCATTGTCCCGAAGAATGTCGACAAGCATGTTGACCTCGGTGGGATTGGTCGAGGCATAGAAGTCGACGACATCGTATTCGGCATCCTCGAGGGCCTCGGGGTCCTCGGGATGATCGAAAGACGCCGCCTCCGGAGAGGGCGGCGATATTTCGTCGTTCGAGTCGTTCGAAGCCATGGCGTGGACTCGCAGTTGGAGGCTCGGCTGATCGCGCAACACTCCCTCCGCATCGAGACGTCTCGAGCAAGGGGGCGTACCGACTGGTACTAACACGATATACTCAGATCGCAATGGACGGGAGGCTCTCGCGGCGCTCGTTGGCATGGAGTACAATCTCCTCTGGTAGACGTATGCGTCCCATTCTCGGGGGGCGTCGGCGACTTCATGGACGTGTCGTACCCGGGGATCCAGGCTGGAGAACATGACGTCCCGGTTGCTCGTCGCAGACAAGGTCATCCACGCATCTCGAGGAAGTCTACACGCCACCATGACATTGATCCAATTTGCTGGGTGAAGAACCAGATGACATATCCAGCGTAGAAGATGACCATCGTGCCCCCTTCGAGGCGATGGATGCGTTGGCCAAAAACAGCATGGGCCAGAGCACCAGAGACACTGCCAGCATCCCCCAGACGTCGATACGCATCACGCGAGAGCTCGAGCGGATACATCACCACGATGACGCCGAGGACCGTCAAAATGATAAAGAGATTGGAGCCGATGATGTTGCCCGCCGAAATATTCACATCCCGACGAATGGCCGAGAGGACGATCGTCGCCAGCTCCGGGAGGCTGGTCCCAAAGACCACGGCGGTCAACCCCACGACCAGGGGTTTGATGCCCACCCGCAGCGCCAGCGTACTCCCCCGCCGACGAGCCCTTCAGCGCCGATGTAGAGTAGGAGTAGCCCCACGACAAACAGGAGTATATCCATTTACAACGTCCAAGCTCGGAAGCGACCGAGACGCGTGGACCGAGTCGAGCGTCATACATCGGGCTCAATTGCATCAGGCAGGTGTCGCTGAGGGCCCCATTGCAATGTAAAGATCAGATGTCGCATGTCTCGTATCTCGGCACCGATCGATATGTGGGGAGGAGTGAATTCGAGTGACTGCAAGGGGACGATCGTCGCCGACGAGTTCGGATTTTCAAGCCGCGGGCAATCGCATTGGAATTCGATTCGACGAGCGAACTCGCCGATCCCCTCGATATCCTGGTGTGCTTCGCCGGATAGAGCCCCTCGATCGCGAGTGACTTCGCCGTTTCAAGCCGGCTGGGAGCCGGCGCCCCATCGGGTGTCTCGCCCAACATCCCTTCGAGACCCTCTTGGAGCGCCTTGATATGTCCACGACATGAGCAATTTGCTGGCATGTCGACGAACGCCCCCTCGGAGTCAGGGGCGAGCGTCGACCGAGAGGAGAGAGACGTTCACATGCGATCGCCCTCCTCTCAAGCCCGGCGTTGTCGTGGTGAGCCCCTTCTGTTACACATACTGGTTGCATTCAGGACCATATACTACGGAACCGTTCGCGTATCATGTCTCCACACATCGGGGTTTCGGTCTTGAGGACGCACAACGACAGTCGAGAGAGCCACCACGGAGGTCGTCGTCTCGCCGTCTGTCGACGGGTCCTGCGACTCGCCGTTCTAATGGGGCTGGCCGTAAGTTTCGTGAGTGTGACGGGATGCGCCGCCTCGAATCAGTCTCGGGAGGACGAAAGTCAGGTCGAGAAACAGCCCCAGAAAAAGCGAGCTCGCCACGGTAACCTCTCCCGAAACGATCGGCAAGTCGACACCTACGACCTCAATGAAGACGGCGATGCCGATCAATGGGTCATCCAATCGACGTCCGGCGAATTGATTCGCAACGAGCGCGACATGAACTTCGACGGAAAGGTCGACCTCTGGCAATACCCTGGTTCCGATGGCGAGATCGTCGAAGAAGAGATGGACCTCGACCTCGACGGCACGGTCGACCTCGTCGCTTACTACAAGGACGGTACGGTGCGGCGCAAAAAAATTGCCGTCAGCTTCAAAGAGGACTTCTCGATCGTCAAGATCT
>JAQCND010000041.1 GCA_028274765.1 Bradymonadaceae bacterium | reverse complement strand
GGTGAGGTTGCGCAACGCCCCCAACACTTCCGGCTGGAAGACATCCCCCTCGGAGACCGTGACGGCCATGAGATTGTCCTCGCGCCCGAAGGTCTCGGCGAAGTCCTCGCGTTTTTCGCCGAGTTGGGAGTCCGTGCGGAAAAACTGCTGGGGGCTGAAGTTGAACTTGAGATCGGGGACTTGCCAGGCGCACAGTAAGCCGAAGCCGAGCAAGACGGGGAGGATCCAGTGACGGAGTTGGACGATCGCATCGGCCAGGCGTCGATACATGTGAACTGGAGGCGCTGTCGGAGAGGAGAAAGGTTCCGACTCGGTCCATTCCCATGTCTCACAGACATCGGGGCGAGGACAAGGGGTTCGTCATCTGCTTGGCCTCGCGAATGGCTGTCGAATATGCGTGTTCGCTCCTGCGTGTGTTCTCCGATCGTTGCCATCGTCCCGAGTCGTCAAAGACGTTGACCGCGTGGAGGTTCTGGCTCGAGCCCGGCGATCGAAGCATGTACGCCCCACCGCTCCGAGCTCCGAGGGAGCGGCAGCAGTCCCCAACGAAGCAGGAGGGAGACGTCGAGCGTCGAACTGGGCGTCGATGCCGCCATCGGACCAATTTCTCCATCATGTCAGGTATACGTCCCCATGTGGGGTCCCACCGGCGCGCCTGTGCGCGCCACCCGCCGCAGGCCGGCCAAGTCGTGCGAGAGGGGTCGCCGGGTCGCTCGACGTGACCCGGTCGGGCGGCGAGGCTCCTTCCAGATACCCTGACAGCTCGCCGCAGGCCCCCTCATCGATGATCCTCGGCCGTCGAGGGGGATTTGTTGCGTCATCCGGTTCCACCAGGGGGCGTTTCCCTCGTCGTCCAAGGCAATCTTAGAAGTATAGACGATACGACGAGACGCGCCCCCCGTTTGAGTATACACCTTATCGCCTCGCTTCTTCCAAAAGGGAGTCGCTCGGCGACGTGCCAGCAGGGATGCTCACGTCACAGACGCACAGGGGCGCTCCGAATCCATCTCGATTCGATTCGGGAGGCTTGGCTCCGGAGCGCCGGCTTCCAGCCGGCTCATATCCGCGATCGTTCCATCCTTATGCGATCGCCCTGCCTCGTCGTCGCGTCCGCCTCTTGTGATTGTTCGTCAATTCGAGACAATGGGGGGGGCGACAACACGACGGCGAGACGAGTCAGGCCACGGGTCGCCTGTTCGACTCTACCACCGATCGTCTCTCGTCCGACACCGAGACAGAACCGAGCAATCGCAGGTCGGGTCTCGCATCTTCGTGGAAGGAGGTACGGATTGGCCGAACAGACGCAGTGTCATCGCTACATGGGCGTCGACGTGGGCACCGAGCGGTACGGAATTGCCCTCTCGGACACGCAGGGCGCGATCGCGTCCCCTCACGAGACGCTCGATGTCGCGAACATGGAGGATGCCATCGAGCGGGTCGTCGATTTGATCGGCGAGCAGCGGATCGATGTCCTCGTCGTCGGCTGGCCCGTTCGCATGGATGGGACCGAGGGCCGTGCCGTCGAGCACGTGCGGTCGTTTATCGAACGATTGCGCGAGTCGATCGAGGGGGAAGGACCCGAGATCGTGCGCTGGGACGAGCGATTGACCTCGTCGGCGGCCGAATCGGTGCTGCTGGAGGCCGATCTCTCCCGACAGCGTCGCCGAGACGTCATCGACAAGGTCGCGGCAGGACGTATTCTACAGAATTATCTGGACGCCGAGGTCGAATGAGACGTCGCATACGTCGAAGTCGTCGTAATCCGAGGGAAGGCACGAGCCGATGACGCAGGACGAGGAGACATCGGAAAGGGGATGCCTCGCGTGGCTCGGAGGGTGTGCCACGTGGGGGGCGGTGGTGGTGGTTCTTTTGATCGGGGGGGCGTGTCTCGGCGGTTATTTCCACTACCATCGCACCATGGAACGCCTGGTGCTGACCGATGGTGAGACGGCGAGTGTTCACATCGAACAGGGGGCCGGATGGGACGACATCGTCTCGACGCTGGAGACATCGGGGCTGGTCGAGGTCCGTCCGTATTTTGAGATATGGGCCCGAACGCGAGGGCTCCCTCAGGCCGTGAAAGCGGGCCGATACCAGTTCGAAGGGCCACTCGAGTCGGACGATCTGGCTCAGAAGCTTCGCGAAGGAACGGCGGCGCGGGACGTCGAGGTGACCATTCCAGAAGGGTGGACCATCTTTGAGATCGCCGACCGACTCCAGGCAAGAGACATCCTCGAACGCGACGCTTTTCTGGAGATGGCACGCGATTCGACACTTCTGGCCGAGTTCGATCTCGGAGATCACGACTCCTTCGAGGGGTATCTCTTCCCAGAGACGTATCGCTTTCGACCGGATGCCGATGCGGAGGCCATCATCCGTCGCATGCATCGGCGCTGGCAGGAGACATGGCACGACATCGCTCCTCAGCATGCCTCGTCGATGAGTGCGCTTCGACAGTCATACGAGTTCGAGCGACACGATCTCGTGACGATCGCCAGCATTGTCCAGGCCGAAACCAACCTCGACGAGGAGCGCCCCATCGTTGCCCGCGTGGTCTTGAATCGCCTCGACGCCTCGATGCGGCTCCAGATGGACCCGACCTGTGTCTACGGGCCCGACCATTACGACGAAGTTCCGACGCCGGAACTGTGCGACGATGCCTCCCACGCGTATTCGACTTACGCCCACGACGGGCTTCCCCCCGGACCGATCGGCAATCCGGGACGGGCGAGTCTATCGGCCGCCCTCGAGCCCGCCGACGACTCCGAGGCGAAGTCGTATCTCTACTACGTCGCTCGCCAAGATGGCACCGGACGCCACGTCTTCTCGAAGACGTATCGCGAACACCGCCGAGCCGTCGACACGTATCTGAAATGACCGCGCCATGGGAGCGAGCATGTCTCACGATTGGCACGAACTGGCGACTCATTCCCGCCTCCGTGAACTCGCACGCCTGTTGCGAGAGACATTCGACGTATGGGTGGGATTTCTCGACGAGGATGGACAGGCCGTGCCCATCGGCCGAGGCGAGATCGATCACTGGAAACCGGTCTGTGAGCAATTCAAAGCCAACGCTCTCGAGTCGGAAGGGGATGACGATGCGACGACGAGCTGTCGCGGGACACTTCAGGACTGGTCCGAACGACTGAATCGTGACAAGGGTGACGACGCCCCTCACGAACTCACCTGCCACGCCGGCCTGTCCGCCTGGATTGCCCCGATCGATGATGAGATGGGCGAGACGATCGGGGGGCTCTATGTTTCGGGATTTTTGCCCGGAATGGACGCCGCCGCACGACGCCGTGCCATTCGCCAGACGCTCGACGAACACGAGCTGGCGAACTCACTCGATAACGATGCTCTCGAGCGCCTCCCGGCCCTCGGGGAGAGTGATCGCCAACTCGCCGCTCTGCTCGTCGATCGCATGCAGACGCTGGCGTCGGAGGTCATCCAGCGCGAAAGCGACCCTCTCGACGACGGGGAGCCCGCGCGTTTCGAGGGCATGATCGGCCAGAGTCCCCAGATGCAGACGTTGTTCGAGACGATCGAGCAGGTGGCCGACACGAACTCGACGGTCCTCATCGAAGGCGAAAACGGGACGGGCAAGGAGCTGGTCGCGCGCGCCATCCATCGGCGGAGTCGTCGAGTCGACGCCCGTTTCGTGGCCCTCAACTGCGCGGCGATCCCGGCTCAACTGATCGAGAGCGAACTGTTCGGCCACAAGAAGGGAGCCTTTTCGGGCGCTCACCGTGACA
>JAQCND010000035.1 GCA_028274765.1 Bradymonadaceae bacterium | reverse complement strand
ATGGAAGAAGGCGGCCCAACTGTACGACAAGGTCGTCGAGATGGACGACTCCAAGGATGGAAAGTACCTCGAGGAGTCCGTGCACGCGAAGGTGCTGGCCTACTTCAAACTCGTCAATACCTCCGAGCAGCGGGCCGATCTCGAAGATCCCCTCAAATACGAGAAAGGCGATCGCACCGAGGACGTCGAGGAGGACAACCAGGAGGAGTCAACCGTCCCCGAGCCCGAGGATATCCCGGAGACCAAACAGGCTCTCGTCGAAGCCTGCCGGGACTATCTCGAATACGTGCCTCGTGACAGCGAGCTGGGCGACGAGCTGGTCGACGTCCGTTATACGATGGCACGGGTGTACTACGAACACGATCACCTGAAGGAAGCGAGCGAGCTCTTCAAGACCATCGCCTTCGAACACTCCAAAGACAATCTGGCCGTCATCTCGGCAAATCTGCATCTCGACACGCTGAATCTCCTCAACGACCTCGAGGCTCTCAACCAGGCGGTCGAGTCGTATCTCGACGAGCGACCGATTCAGGACGAGGAATTTCTCGCCAACGCCGAAAACCTCACCCGAGCCATTCGCTTCAAGCTGTGTCGGCGCAAGAGCGACGCCGAGACGTGGAAGTCCGCCGCCGAGTGTTACGTCCAGTTCTATCGAGACTTTCCGAACTCCAAATACGTCGCCAAAGCCCTCTACAACGGAGCGCTGGCTTACGAACGCATCAAAGAGCTCGGGAAAGCCATTCAGGTGAGGGCATTTCTCATCGAAGCGCGTCCGGAATCCGACCTCGCCTCAGATGCCCTCTTCAAGATCGGCGCCAACTACCATGCCCTCGCCGTCTACAGCAAAGCCGCGGAGTACTACGAGAAATTTGCCGACGCCTATCCGGACAAAGAAGACAAGGCTCAGGAGGCGCTGGCGAATGCCTCGAACTTCCGGCAGGGACTGAGCCAGTACGAAAAAGCGATCGCTGACTTCGAAAAATACCTAAATTTGTTCGGCGACAAGGACAAGTACGCCCAAAAATCCGCCGACGTAGCCTTCCAGATCGCTCAGATCTACAAGGAACAGGGCAAAAACGAGAAAGCCCTCGAACAGTACGAGGAATATCTCGACTCCTACGAGGACAAGGGCTCGCTCGACCGCATGCTCCAGGCCCACGTTCGAATCGGCATGTACTACTGGAGCAAGGACTACAAAGGGTACCGCGAGCGCGCCCTCAAAGAGTTTCAGGAGACGCTCGACGTCTACGAGTCCCTCTCGGAGGACGAGAAAAAGAAACTCACCGAAGGACGAGATGCCGCCGCCCGTGCCAAATTCATGCTCGGTGAGGACATCTACGAGGATCTGGAGGACATCACCGTCCGCTCTTCGGACCAGGAGGAGCTCAAGGAGCGGTTTCAAGAGAAGATGAAGATCGCCAAGGATGCGCAAAAAATCTACGAAGAGGTCATCAAGTTCGAGCGTCCCGACTGGGGGATTGCGGCACTCTACAAGATCGGCGCCCTCTATCAGAACTTCGCCGAAACGGTACGCAACAGTCCCGCCCCCGACCGTCTGAATCGGCGTCAGACCGAAATCTACAAGGGAATTCTCGAAGATCGCGCCTCGAACGTCGAAAAGAAGGCCGTCGCTGCTTACAAGCGGGCCCTTCAAGTGGCGCGCGAACAGAGCTGGTTCAACCAGTACAGCGAAAAAGCCGAAATTCAGCTCGCCGATCTCCGGCCGGGTGAATATCAAAAGCCCTCCGAGATGCGCGCCGACCCTCGACACTTCCATCCCGGCTATTCGCGGGCGGGCTTCATCGACGAGCTCGAGGTCGAAGAAGAGCGGCTCGACGAACTCGGAGGAGAGAAAGCGAAGGAGCCGAACGAGAACGCCTCGGACGACGATCGTTCCCAGAATAAGGGAGAGGAGACTGCCTCAGGGAAGGGCGATACGCCACGAGAGAAGAGTGGAGAGACCGCCCGGACCTCCGGGGGGGCTTCCTCCTCGTAATCCTCTGAGCAGATGGAATCCCCCTCGACTCGATGCCTCTTGAGTTGTCATGATGTCGAAACGCTTCACTCTCGCCGCTGGGTTCGTCGTCGCCTGTATCTCTGCCTGTTCGACGGCTCCTCAGCCCCAATCGACGAAGTCGGTCTCCAGTCAGAAGCAGGCCAAAGGGGTCAGCTCCAATGTCGATGCTGTCGAACAGTTCAAACAGGCCGTCTCGACGTACAATGATTCCAACGGACGCGACCTCGAATCCGTGCGCGACGCTCTCCAGAAGGCGGTCGACGAAGATCCCAATTTCGGAAAAGCCTGGTTCAATCTCGGTGTCGTCCATCAGAAAATAGGGAAGACGAAGAAGGCCCGAGAGGCCTACCGCAACGCGATCAAAACGGCGCCCGGCCTCGGTGATCCTCATGTCAACCTGGGGATGATGGCCCTCGAGAACGGCAACAAAGAGAAGGCTTACGGACGTTTCGAGACGGCGCTCGAAGCCGAGTCGTTCGATCCGACCGCTCACAACAATCTGAGCGCCAAGTACCGGGAACAAAAAAACTGGAAGCAGGCCGTCAGCCACGCCCGACAGGCACTGGCGGGCGATTCCGAAAACATCTTGGCGTATGGAAATCTCGCTCGCACGTATTATGCTCGCGAAGACTTCGACGCCGCCAAGCTCGTCATGTTGAATGCGCTCAAACTCGCCTCTGACAATCCCGACCTTCACAACATCCTGGGCCTGACCGAACTCGCCAAAGAAGACGTGACGGCCGCGATTTCTCAATTCGAGAAGGCCCTCGAACTCGACGACTCCCACGTGCCCGCTCACATGAACCTGGGGGCGATCATGTTGAGAGTTCGCAACTACTCGAAGGCCGTCGAACACTTCGAGCGAGCGCTCGAGGAGGATCCGAAGAATACGGAGGCTCAGATCTCGATCGCCGTCGCCGAGCGCAGCATGGGCAATCTGGAGGAGGCTCGAAACATCTATCAAAACGTCCTCGAGCGCGAGCCGAAAAACCCCGTAGTCCACTTCAATCTCGGGGTGATGGAGCACGAACATCTGGCCAGGCGAGCCTCCAACGGGAGGGGGCGCGGTTCGGCTCCGGAGGATTCCGTCGAAAACATGGAATGGACCATCCAGAATATGAAATCAGCGGTCGATCATTACAAAAAGGCCGTCGACTACTATCAGGATTACCTCGAATATCGCGACGGCGGGAAGCAGGCGACCCAGAAGGAAACCAACGAGCGGATCGGACGCGTCAACAAGATCGTCAAACAGATGGAAAAGCAAATCCCCCGGCTTCAAAAGCAGAAGAAACAACTCGAACGACGGCGCCAGAAACAAAAAAACGACAAGCAGGCGCAGACAAAGACTGATGGGGCCTCGAGCGACGGAGAAACCCAGTCGACGTCCACTTCCGATTCGTCGCCCTCAAGCGGCGACGCTTCAGAGGCCTCCGGCTCCTCCTCGAGCGAGGGCGACGAAAAATCGTAACACCCGTTCCGTAGGGTTGAGGACCCATCGAACGCTGAAGCCGGAGTCGTCTTTAGCTCGACTCTCTCGACCTTCGCTTCCGGAGCCCCTCCACGTTCCCATATTCGGCCCGTTCACCCAATCGTGTTCGTGTTGGTCTATTCGTGTTCGGACAAGGGGGCAAGCCTCCTGATAGGGAGGTTACGTCATTCGAGATCCCGAAGCCCCCTCGTACCGGGCGAGTGCTCTCACCCTGTCGGGTCCATCGTTGTCGCGGCCACCACAAGAACGAGCTCATCCGAACACACGTGGCTTTCGACCCTTTGAGGGTCGGATGTCATCGATACGCACGCCTGGACTCCGGCTCTCGCTCGGCGCTCAGTGCTGCCGTTCCCTTCGGGACTCCAGATGGGGTCAGTCCTTACCGAGGACACGTGCTCAGGCAAATAAACGTGGGGAGGCATCTAGAGATCGAGGGGCGTATGTTTCCCCGAGCCGACCGTCGAACGAGCGAGGGCACACTTGTCCGCACACGAACGGCCCGCTCACCGCACGAGTCGTTGACATATGATGACCGGTCGACCGATGGCGCCTATCTCCTCGGTACTAAGGGAAGCTCGTTCACCCGGGCGAACCCCTCTGACTTTTGGAAACCAAGGGTGTATGATACCCTCGAAAGTGCATGAATTTTCCTCTCGCTCGAAGGGATGAGCCAGGGGTATGCTCGAAGACTTATCGCTTGAGATGGAACAACATATTCGACCTTCTGTCCCAATGCACGAGGACGTCTCGAGTTGGAGCCCCCCTTCGACCGGGGAGATCAGATAGAGACCATCGCGTACGCTGCCTGCCAGACAAGGAGGATTCGATGCGAATGGCTCGAACAACGATCGTCGCAATGTCGCTAATGCTCGGGGCCATTGCGCTTCCTCACACACTGCACGCTCAAGAGGCGGGAGCAGCACAGTCGGATCAACAGGAGGGGACAGACAACTACAAGGAGACTACCACCTACGATTTCAAGGGGGACAGCGTCACGGGCAACCTCGTCAAGCCGAGTAACGAGAACATCCAGGGCGAGACACACGGCAAGACGAGTAGCCTCATTGATATCCGATCCGACTTCATCCCCGAAATGCTCAAATCGGTCGAGGATCTCTGATGGGCGACCACGACCTCCGATTTCTCGGCTCGATCACATGCGGGGAAGCGAGGACGTCGGGACAGAGGCATCCAATCGAGTGGCAACCGGACCCATGGGGCTCCCAGGGAGATTGAGATGAGTGATGCGGTGACACTTCAATTCGAGATCTTGGAGGACGGTGAGGCGGTCGAACAGTTCGAATTCGACCGAGATGTCGTCAAGGTCGGTAAATTGGCCGGATCTCACCTCCAGCTCGAGGATGCGAGCGTCTCCCGCATTCATGCCGTGATCGAGGAACGCTCCGACGGGTCGTACACCCTCATCGATCTCGGGAGTTCGGAGGGAACGTATGTCAACGGCGGCGAGATCACCAAACAGGAGCTATCCGACGGGGACGTGCTTCGGTTCGGAGATCAGAAAGTGCGATTTCACCTGACCGAGGGGACTCGGACCGGGGCGAGATCGGCCCGGAGCGAGACGAGCAGCCGTACGGGGAGCAGAATGAGCGGAAGCTCGAGCTTCGACTCGAGTCGATCCCAGTCTCGCCGGGATGGAGATCGCACGAGCCGGAGCGGCTCGGATAGAGATAGAGATTCCGGAGAGAGGGGGACGACGGTGACGACCGAGGATGGTCGTCAAGTCGAGCCTTACACACTCGAAGGATATTACGACGACGCCGGTCGCTACATCCCGGGATATTACGACGACGAGGGGGAGTATCACTTTGGATACGGTTATTACGACGACAACGACCAGTGGCAGGTCGATTACGGGTACTACGATCCCGACGGTGAATGGGTGCCCACCGACGAACCGGTACGATCGGCCAAAGACATCCGGACCCATCGCACTCCGGATCGCCCCTCGGATCGCGATGCCTACACGCACGACTTCTTCAACGACAAAGGGGGAGACACGCTCGAGATCGCCCATCTCTGGGGTGATCACGTCCTGTCGGTGACGAGCTTCGAGGACCCCGACACGGTGACGGTGGGCCCGAACGCCTCCGATGACTTGCAGGTCGGCGCCGGCTCGATTCGCGAGGCGCAAGAGGACGCGAGCCTTCCAGTCGTGACTCGTGCGGGCGACGGGGGGATGCAGTTGGTCGTCAGCGAGGACATGACGGGGTATCTCCGCCGCGGCGAAGATGATCACACCCTCGAAGAACTCGTCGAACAGGGGATCGCCAGGAGCAGTCCGGAGCTGTCCGATGCCTGGCTCGTCCCCATCGGCCCGGAGAGCCGAGCTCGACTCGAGCTCGACGACAACATCTTGCTCATCCACTTCACCGACATGCCGCCCTCAATCGGAGGGGGATTCGTCGGTCTGGATCTGCATGCCCTCCCCTACCTGGCCATCAGTGCGGCCGCCCACATCTTGTTTTTGATGCTCGCGATGAGTCTTCCGGGAGAGGCGGGCGATCTGCAGATGGATCGAATCAATCAAAAAGATCGCTTCGTCGAGATGATGGTCCAACCCGAGAAGAAGAAGCCCAAGAAGCCCGACTGGCTCGGCGACGACGAGAAGAAAAAAGCATCATCCCAAAAGGGCGAAGAGAGCAAGGCGGGCCAGAAAGAGAGTCAGAAGAAGGACAAAGAAATGGCCGTCAAAGGTCCACCAGACAACGACAATACGAAGCTCCGCAAAGAGAAGAACAAAAAAGTCGCGATGAACGCCGCCAAAGAGGTCTTCAGCTCCGATCAGGTGGCGAGTCCGTTTGGAAGCGGCAGTCAGTCGGTCGGCAGCGACGCCATCCAGGCGATCGGCAACATGGATGGAGAGTCCAAGGGCTCCGCCCAGGGATTTGGCGGCCTCGGACTCAAGGGAGCCGGGCGTGGAGGAGGGGGCGGCATGGATGAGCGCGGACTCGGCATCGGCGAAGTCGGGACGGCCGGCCGCGGGGGAGGCGGAGGCAAGGGCAAAAATTACGGAAAGGGCGCTCAGGACATCGAAGACAAAGAAGAAAAACAACCCGAGGTCGTGCCGCGGGATCCCGGCGTTCAGGGAGCACTCGACAAGGAAATTATTCGCAAAGTCGTCCGGCAGCATCGACGCGAGGTCAAATATTGCTACGAGCAACAGCTCCAGAAAAATCCCGAGCTGTCAGGGCAGGTCGTCATACGCTTTACCATTTCGCCGACCGGGGACGTCGTCAATGCCGTGGTCGAAAAGACCACGCTCAACAGTACGGCCGTCGAACAGTGCATGAAGGGCAAGATCCGCCACTGGGCCTTCCCGCAACCCAAGGGGGGTGGGCTCGTCAAAGTCAATTATCCCTTCAACTTCGCCGCCAACTGATCACCTTCCGAGTGAACGCCCCCGAGGACGTATCCATGCCCCACCTTTCACACGGCCTCAAAGATGACCGCAGAGGGGCAAGTGTATGCCTCGGATGGGTTGCGACACTCATGTTTCTCCGTCTCCCTCGCCAGAGAGCGGAGCGTCCATCATGCGGTTGATGCGAGAAGCACGCGGGATCGCCTCCCGATCGATGGGGCTCGTGATTCTCGTGGGAGTTGCGCTGGGAGGGGCAGGGTGTGCGACTCACCAGACGTCCGAAGGGGATCGCAAACCTCCCGTCGAGGTCAGCGATCACACGACCGACGATGACGACAACTCTCTCGAGCGAAGCGTCCGACCCAGTGCCGACGTCGACATCGAACGTGGCCAACTGATCGGGGTGGACTGGACGAGCTATGAAGCGCGCATCCGGGAGGGGGCCGTCCGTTGTTATCGCAAACGCCTGCGACGAGCCGACTCCGATCCCGAGGGGACGATGGTGTACGAAGTGCTGGTGACTCGCAACGGCCGCGTGGCGAGTACGGATGTCGTCTCCTCCGAGATGCGCGAGCCGACCTTCGAGAGCTGTCTCGAGCACGTCCTGTCGGACCTTCGGTTCAACATCCCCTCCAGCCGTCGCCCCGTCTACCGGCTCTTTTTTCGCCTGAATTTCTACCTCGAGACCCTGATCCCTGAGGAACCGCCCGTCTGACCTCGAGCCGCTCTCGCGGCCTTCGTGTCAAAGTCCGTGCAATATGGTTGCACCGTCCCGTGGAGTACGGTTATCATTTCCGCTCGAGTCGACTCGCGTGACATGACGAGGCGACAGGTCACCGCCGCGTTTTCTCGTCGGCCGTCAACCATTCGCGGATGAGGTCAGAGGCACTTCGCATGGCGCACACATGCTGGGAGATACCAGGGGGCACGAAAGGGGGCCAGACGATGCTCGTCCTGCTGACCGGATGGTTGCTGTTGAGTGGTGTCACCTGCGATCGAGACCGCACGCGAGCCGTCCGTCAAGTTAACAAGGGATTGAAACAGTATCAGGCTGGAGACGTGCAAGCTGCTATCCAGCTTCTCGAAGATGCGGCGAAGACGGACCCCGACTTCGCCAAACCTCGGTATCAGCTCGGACAAATGCAGGAGTTCGATCTCGGCAATCGAGACAAGGCCGAACAACTGTATCGTGAAGCGCTCGAGATCGATGAGCAGCCGAAACACCACTACGCTCTAGCCCGCGTGCTCGAGAGCCGGGGCAAACACGGAGAAGCAATCGGGCAACTCCGCACGATCGTCGAGGGGAACGAGTCACATGCTCGAGCGTGGTTTCGGTTGGGAAACAACCAGGAGGCCATGGGACGTCATCCAGAGGCCATCGACAGTTACATGCGTTCGATTCGAGCACGTCCGCGCATGAGCATCGGTGACGATTCGCGACGCGGAGTGGCTTACCATGCACTCGGGGATCTCTACATCCGATTTGGATTCTACGACAAAGCTCTCAAAGCGTACGACAACGGCATTGACAACAACCCCGAGGTTGCTCGTCTCCATCGGGGACGAGGCCTCGCTCAGCTCAGACTCGAGCGGTACGAAAAAGCGGCGGGAAGCTTTGAACGAGCGCTCAAGCGCGATTCGGATGCCGCCACCGCGTACTTCAATCTCGCTGTCGCCCGTCGCGGCATGGGGCATCTCGATGCGGCTCTGCGTGCCCTCGAGAAATTTATCAAAGTCGCCGATCGCAGCGGCAACCGAGCTCGCATGATAGCGGCCCGAAAAATGATTCGGGAACTCGACAATACCGAAGAAACACCCTGACTCTAAGGGACCGACGACGTTCGTCTCGGAGAGACGTCTCCGAAACCACCTCCAGACGGAGGTCGTCGCACACACAGAACAAGATGGATGGTAGCAATATCTCGTCGATTCGGGTGATTGATTTCGACTTGACTCTCTCGGCATAGCTCATGAATCAGGAAGCACAATACGAGCAATATCTGTCGGAGCTCTCCGATTCGCCCCGCTCGATTCGACCTCTACTTCGCCTCGAGCGCGAGGTAGGGACATCGGACTGGGCCGAACTGGTCATGCAGCTCGAATCGCGAGCGGAGCGGCAAGACAACTCGGTGGCTGAAGCTCGCTTTGACCTCGAAGCCGCTCGTATCGCCCGGTTCCGGCTCGACGATCGGGAATGGGGTGATCGGCTACTCGAGCGGGCCATCGAGGTCAGTGAGGGGACGCCGCTCGAGTCGGAGGTCCACCTCTTCGAACTCGCCGTCGTCGAGGGTGAACAGGAACTCGCCAGTTATTTTACCCAGGCGCTCAAGGCAAGCGACTCGGCTCGCATGCGGGCCCGACTGTATCTCCGCATGGGACGCCTCCTCGAGAGTCTCTTCGGCAATCCCTCCAAGGCAGATGATTCGTATGCATATGCCCGAGAGGCTTATCGCCGCGATCTCGAGGACGACTATCTCCCCGGTATATGGGCCCAGGAACGACTCGCCCGAGAGCAGGGCAACTGGGCCGCACTGGCCCAGTTGATCTCGGAAGAGATTGAAATCATCGACAATCCCATTCGACAGGCCGACCTGGCGGCCGAGCTGGGTGAACTCCATCTCGAGCACCTCGACGACGAGGAGATGGCGGTCGAGTACTTCGAGATCGCCCGCGAGCTGGACAACACCAACGACCGCGCTCGACGCGGGATGGTCGAGCTCGGCCTCCTCGAGCCGCCGAGCGAGCCCCCCGGCGAGGTGCCCGACGCTCCGCCCTCGGAGAGGCCCGACGAGCCTCCGGCGGACGTGCCGGATGCCTCCGAACCGCCGCCCGCTGGCGAGGTGGGCGAAGCCGAGGCGATCGGACTCGAGGATACGGGGGTCACGATCGAAGACGATGATCCGCCGACTCCGAACGACGGAGAGACTCCTCCGGCTCCGGAGGCTGACGAGACTCCCTCTGCTCCGGAAGCCGACGAACCGAGCGAGCCCTCCACTCCTCCCCCCGGACCGGATGCGGACGTCGACGAGGAGGACAAGCCCCTCGAATTGACCGAGACCTCCGATGCCGAAGCCAAACTCGACGAGACATCTCCCGAAGAACCGGAGCTGTCCGACGCCCCCGATACGCCTCCCCCGGCGGCTTCCCCCGACGAAGACGAAGATATCGAGACGGCCGACATGGAGCCGATGGCCGAGTCCTCGGAGTCCGAGATGCCCGAGACTTCCGAGGCGCCCGAGACGCCTCCAACCGAGCTGAGCGCCGAGAGCGGCGACGCGAGCTCGGACTCCCTGGAGGCCGACGAGGCGGAGGAAGCCGTCGATGGCGGCGAAGAAGTCGTCGATCTGACAGAGGTCTCGGAACCCGAAGACGAGTTGGCAGACGACGCCGACGCTGTCTCCCCCGAAGCCCCCCCGAAATCAGAGACACTCGAGGCGGAATCGTCTCCCGATGTCGACGAGAACGTCGAACTCGAGGACGAGGCGGTCGACGTCGAGGCAGAGGACGTCGATGCTACGACCGACGATCTCGAAGCGGAAGCCGCCACTCCCGACGAGGCGAGCGACGGCGACGTCGAAGTTGCTGACGTGGAGGGCGGTGAGGAAACGACCCTCGACGACGAAGCGAGCACGGCCGACACGACTCAGACTGAAACGGTCGAGGTCGAAGATGACGACGCTCTCTCCGAGGACACCTCCAACGACGAAGAGACCGAGGCGGACGAACCCGACGAAAAAGATCCCGACGAGCGCATCGCAGCTTATCTGGACCGGGCTCACGAGGCCGATGACAACGAGTCTGCCCTCGACTGGCTCGTCGAGAGTGCCCAACTCGCCTGGCTGCACGACGCCTTCGAAGGAAGCGAACACTGGGAGATCGCCCTCGACATTGGAGTCCTCGAGACGTTTTACCAGCGCGCTCACTATTACATCACCGATCCCGACGACTGGACGCCGATCCTCGAGCATCTCGAAGAGATCGGGGTCGACGATGTTCTCCTCGGACGCATCGCTTACGTCAATCTGAGAGATCACGAACTCGGCGCGACCTACGCCGAGGCGACCGAAGACGAGACACTGCTCCAGATCGAAGACGATCTGGAGGAGGTCGATTCGGGATGGCGTCGGTTCAAGCGAACACTGCGCAATCGCTACGACGATCTCGAAGGCGATGCCAAGTCCGAGGCGATGTACGGATATCTCGCCGATTTGGCCCGCGGACTCGACCTCGACGACAAAGAGGCCGACGCGATGCGGCGCATGAATCGCGAGGTCGACGACGATCGCGCCCGAGGCCGGCTGCTGGTTGCTTACCGCAACGCCGGCAAATGGCAGATGTATGGCGATCTCCTCGAGGAGAAGGCCGATGCGCTCGACGAGACGCACACTCGAGACAAGATCGATTGGCTCGAGGAGGCCGTGCGCGTCTATCGCGACGAGGTGGAGCGAGACAGCCGGGTCATGCAGGCATACGAGGCGATCCTCGAGGTCGATCCCGAGTACCGCGAGGCCGTCGATCAGCTCATCGATATCTACGATGACATGGGGCGGTCGCGCGACCTGATCGATGCGCTTCAGACCAAGGCCGAGCTCGTCGAGGACGACGAGACCGAGATCGAAATTCACGAGCGGGTCGCCGAGCTCTTTTTGGATACGTTTCGAAGTGAAGGCGAGGCGATCGAGGCCTACGAACGTATCCTCGACATCGATCCTTACGACGAGAGGGCGCTCGACTTTCTTCAGGACAAATACAGGGACCGCCACAAATGGGAGCGCCTCGTCGACATCCGGCGCCGTCAGGTCGACAACCTCGAGGGCGAGGACGAGCAAACCCGTCAGCTCAAAGAGGTCGCCGAGCTGGCCGGCGAGAAGCTCCGACAGCCCGAGCGAGCGACCGAGCTCTGGCTCGACGTCCTCGATCGCGCCCCCGAAGACCGCGATGCGCTCGACGCGCTCGAGACTCTCTACGAGAAGAGCCGCGACTACGAGTCGCTGGCCGACATCGTCGAGACCAAAGCCGAGCTCGTCGAGGACGAAGACGAGCGCCGGGAGTTGTTTCACACGCTGGGCCGCATCGGTTCCGATCAGCTCGACGAGCCCGAGCGCGCCATCGAGGCCTGGGAAGAGGCGCTCGCCCTCGACCCCGAGGATCGCAAGGCGCGCAACGCCCTCGAGAATCTCTATGTCGAACACCACAAGTGGGACGAACTCGAAGACTTTTACGCCGAGCGGGACGCGTACCGCGATCTGGTTCGAAAATTCCAGACACTGACCGGCAAAGTCGACGGCGATGACGTCGAGATCGACATCCTGCTTCGGGGGGCTCGCATCTGGAACGACGAGCTCGAAGACGTCGATCGTGCCGAACGCAATCTCGAACAGGCGCTCGAGCTCGACCCTCGCCACGAGGGCGCAGCACGCCAGCTCGAGCCCATCTACCGCGACGCCGACGCGTACGAAGACCTCCGCGACGTCCTCGAGATCATCCTCGAACACCAGAGCGACTCTGAAGAGCGCCACCACTATCAGCTCGAACTCGCCGAACTCCACGACGAGGCCCTCGAACAGCCCGGCCGCGCGCTCGACTGGTATGCCCGAGCACTTCGCGAAGTTCCGGACGAGCTCGAGGTCGCCGACGACCTGGAATCGGCTGCCGAGCACGCCGACGGTTGGTACGAAGTCGTCGACGTCTACTCGGACGTCCTCGAAGACCACGAACTCGACGCGTCGATCGTCCGCGAATTTCGCATGCGGCAGGGAGGAGCGCTCTTCGACGAACTCGATCGACCCGACGAGGCGCTCGAGCAGTTCCAAATGCTCCTCGAGCACGACGACGAGGACGTCGATGCCCTCGCTGACATGGAGCGCATCTACGAGAGCGAAGGGCGCTGGGACGACCTCATGGAGATCTACGAGCGCCGCCTCGAGCTGACCGAAGACGAAGACGACCACATCGACATCCTCCACGGCATGGCCTCGCTGGCCGAACAGCAGAAAGGAGATGTCGACGAAGCGCTCGAAAAGCTCGATCGTGCGCTGGAGCTCGATCCTTCCAACGAAAAGACCCTCGAGTCGCTCCACCGTCTCTACCGCCAGGAGGGACGCCACGAAGAACTGGGCGAAATCATCGAGCGCGAGATCGAGCTGATCGACGAGCGGGCCCGAGAGCGAGCCGACGAAAACGACGCCGTCTCGCTCGTCCGGCCCGACGCCGTCTTCTCCGCCGGATCGATCGACGATCGCGATCGTCCGGACGTCGAGGATGATGCGCCCCCCTCCACACGGGAGCAGCACTACCTCGAGGAGGAACTCGACCAGCTCGTCGATCTGCATACCGAGTATGGTCTTCTCCAGCAGGAGCATCTCGGGGACGACGACGCGGCGATTGCTTCGCTGCATCGCGTCCTGAGCTGGCGCCCCTCGTATCCAGCGGCTCGCGAGGCCCTCGAAGTGTACCTCGACGAGGCCGATCGGGCGCCCGACGTGGCGCGCCAGCTGGAGCCGATCTACGAGATCCACGAAAATTGGTACGATCTCGTCGACACGCTCGACATCCAGGTCGACGCGGCCGATGACGACGCGGCCATCGAACTGCTGGAGCGCATCGCCTCGATCCATCTCCAGTCGATCGGCGCTCCGGTCGAGAGCTTCGAGACGTACGCTCGCATCCTGCGTCGACGCCCCCGTCACGAGGAGGCTCGACGCCAGCTTCGCCGCATCGCCGCCGACGAACAGCTTTGGCACGACCTCGCCCATCTCTATGAAGAGGTGAGCGTCGAACTCGACTCGGGCTCCGATCTCCACGTCGAATACCTCTTCGATCTCGGCGATCTCCATGTCGATCGACTCGACGACCCGGATCGTGCTGTCGACTACTACCGGGACATCCGCGATGTGCGGCCCGACTCTCGGAAATCGCTCGATCGCCTCGAGGATGTCTACCACCGCACCGAGCAGTGGCGCGAGCTGCTGGAAGTCTACGAACGACAGCTCGACTTTGCCGACGACGAGGAGACGCGGTCCATCCAGTTCCGCATCGCCACCCTCTGGAACCACGAACTCGAGCGGCCCGACGAGGCGATCGCGACACTTCGCGCCATGCTCGATCGCGACGACGGAGATCTTCGCGCCGTCCGGGCTCTCAATCAAATCCTCGAGGACAACGAGCGCTGGGACGAGCTCGTCGATTCGGTCGAGCGCGAACTCGAACTGGTCGAAGATAGCCGCAAACCCGACGTCAAAAAGCGGCTGGCCGACATTTATCGGCGTCGTCTCGGTGTGACGGTCGATGCCGTCGATCTCTATGAAGATGTCCTCGACGAACGCCCTTCGGACGAGGAGGCCCTCGAGGCTATGGAGATGCTGATGCGCAGCGAGGAAGCCCCCTCGGGCCGGATCAGCGAAATTCTCGAGCCCCTGTATATCGACCAGGAGACGTGGGAACCGCTGATCGAGGCGCTCGACATTCAGGTCGACGCCAGCACCGACCCCGACGAGCGACTCGAGCTACTCCATCGCATCGCTCGTCTTCAGGACGAGGAACTCGGCGAACGCCGGACGGCCTTCGGGACTCGGGCGCGTGCCCTCCGGGAGGATCCCGAAGACGAGGAGACCCTGGAGGCCCTCTATCGGCTCGCCGAGGAACTCGACGACTGGACGGCGCTGATCGAGGTCTTCGAAGACGAAGCCGATCGCGGCGACAACCCCGAGATCGTGCGCAACCTGCTGC
>JAQCND010000034.1 GCA_028274765.1 Bradymonadaceae bacterium | reverse complement strand
AAGCCCTGGCTCATGACGCCGAGAATGGCCTCGACCCCCTCTTGTTCGACCCGTTCCGACAGTTCGCGGTACGTGCTGACGCGCTTCCAGTCCCCTTGATTCGATCCACCGTCGGACCAGTTCAGGTCGAGCCAGGGCACACCGGCCCGCCACATGATGCGCCAGGCGCCTCGGTGGAGCTCGCGCTCCTCGTCTCGAGCATTGTCGACCTGCTGTCGAGCCGTCTCGTACGCCTCGTATACCTTCCGGCCCTGCTCGTCCTCGAACCAAAACCTCATCGTCCCACTGTGGAGACCTTGCTCGAGGTCGTCGACAACATATTGAGGATAGTCTTCAGCGACCTGGAAAATGTCGGGGATACGGCGCAGAGGAGGGGCCGGTTCGGGGGGATCGCGTTTGACCCAGGCTTCGGGCTCTCCGATGTCAGCGTTGTGTCGATCGGCGGTATCTTGCTGAATTTGCTCGATCTCGTCGGGTTCGAGCCCGATGCGTCGTCCGAATCGAGAGACATCGCGCTGCTCGTCTAGCGACAGAAATTTGTCATTTTTCGTATCTTCCTCGAGATGTTCGACCACCCGTTCGCGCACCTCGGCGCGGCACTGTTCGAGAATCCCCTGACACAGCTCCTCGACAATGCGCTCCCGATACGTCTCCTCGGATCGAGAGGCCTCCCGCAAGATCGCCCACTGCTCGTGCTGGAGCACCTGTCCCGCTGCCTGGCTGCGCGCCCCCTGTGCCGAGTTCTCCATTCGGGTGACGTAGGTGTCGAGCCTGGAGAATCGCGTCTGGTAGGCGTCCCACGATTCGGGCTCGCGAGCGAAGGCCGTCACCTGGTCGGGCGGAAGCATCAAGGCGAGTAGCTCGTTCGAGGCCAGCGCCTCGGTCATGCGTTCGGCCTCCGGCTGGGGCACCTCGCCATAGAGAAATCCGTTATCGTCCTGTTGAGGACCTCGGGAGCGACTGGCGGTCGACGAGTGGCGAGCGCTCGAATCTGCGTCGACCAGGGTATCACTTGTCAATCCCCCCGATTGTTCGGACGATACCGATGGCAACAACTCGGACTCGGGGTCAACTTTATCTTCGTCGACAGCGCTCTCTTCGATGAGCGTCCCGACCGAACTGCTCTCGGCGAGGGGGCTGGCCGCATCGCCCTCGTCGGAGGCGTCGGTGTTGACGTTTTGCTCGATCGTGCTCTCTTCGATCAGAGTATGATTTTTACTCGACTCGTCGTCGCTCATATCTCGATATCCTCAGGCCCACAACAACAACCGTCGGGTCGATACTCGAGTGTCATTTGAACTCGGCATCCCCCTCGAATGAGCCGTGGCGGCGCGAGTGGGGGCACCGTTCGTAGCTCGCGGCTCTTCGATCCGCGGTCTGAAGGGGAGTCAATGAAACACGTCCGGAGGGGCGATCCGAAACAAGGGGTATATCACACCATGTAGAAAATGTGTCGCTCGCGTCTGACGATGTTCACTTCAGTCGACACGTTGCCATCCAGCCCCATCGACATGTCGAATGCCTCGACCAGCGTTTTCATCGGCATGTCGAACGACAAAATGGAGGGATAACACAATCCAGTACGTTGAGGGGGGGCACCACCTCGTGTCAACCCGTTTGCCGGAGGCCGATCGCATGGGAGTTCGATTCGGCGTTCGAGCTCACCAACCCTCTCGATGTCCCGGTGTGCTTCGCCGGATAGAACTCCTCGATCGCGAGGGAATGCACCGTTCCAGGCCGGCGGATCGGCGGCTCATATCCGCGATGGTTCTATCCTTGTGCGATGGCCCTCCTGTGTGGGCGCGGCTGTCAAGCCCCTTCGACCGGGGTGAGGCCAAGTCTGTTCCGGGCGCTTGAACGCTCCCTATCACCGCGTCGGCCCCTTGAGCGCACGACCGTTCGAACTCGGTCACGCCATCGATCGACTGAAGCAAGCGAGGAGGAACCTACGCAGCCTCCTATCCGTCGTCTCTCCTCGTGCTCGGAGAGCGGACACGTGGTCGTCGATTCGCAAGGCCGGGTCGCCCTACTCTGCGGACGCGGGGATCGAACCGAAGGCCCGGCCTCTCGCACGGCCATCGTCAGGGTCGTCCCGATGCGAGCGTGCGCTGCGCTCGCTTCCTCCAGTCCTCGAGCTTGCTTCCGACTCAAACGGACGGACGCTCGAGCGGCTCTCGACGGTGGAAAGCGCCCCACGATGGGCCAACTTGCTTGCCTGGCTTCCTCCTGTTGCTCTCTCCATGCGTTGCGATCACGAAGCATCGCCCGAAAGGCCAAGGCAAGCCGCTGGGCGACGGCTACGATGGCGATTTGAGCGCCATGTTCACCCCGATTGTCCTTGATGCGATAGTAGACTTTTGAGAGCTGCTCGTCCTGGGGGCAGACCCGCCAAGCGGCCTCGACCAGGGAGGTCCGCACGCGCCGGTTGCCAGCCCGGGTGATCGACTCTCTCGAGGTGCGCTCGCCACTCGAGGATTCCGACGGGACCGGGCCGAGATAGCCGGCGATCTTCTCACAGGTCCGGAAGCGTCCGACGGGATCTTGCAGCTCGATAAGAAACGTCATGGCCGTCAAGAGTCCGACTTGCGGAGCCGTCCTCAAAAGCTCGACGTCGTCCCGATAACGAGGCGTCTGAGCCATGGCTTCAAGCCAGTCTTCGAAGTCGCCGATGAGTCGGTCGAGCTGACGATACGTTTCGACGAGCTTCGCCAGGACCAAATCGAGCGCGAAGCGTCCGGTCGGACTCGATTCCAACCACTCGAGATGAGGTCCTGTCCAGTTCGTCTTCAGCTCCTCCGGAGGCTCGATGCCGTGGTAGGTCAGTTTGCTCGTGATCTGCTGGCAGATCCGGGTGCGCTGTTCGACCAGCTGCTTGCGCATCCGGAGGACCTCTCGGTCGGCGTAGGCCTGGTCGTCGAGGTCATGGACCGCCTCCAGGCGATCGGCTCGCAGGGCGTCGGCCAGCTGCTCGGCGTCGCGTCGATCGGTCTTGACCTAATCGCCCGGACGCTGGGGCACCCAAGACGGCGGCGTCATGAAGGCATGACAGCCGAACTCCCGGAGCCAGCGCAAAATCTGATAGCCGATCGCACCTGTCTTCATAGACCGCGTAGATGTCACAGCCTGGGAGTCGCTCGATGAGCCGCTTCAGATGCGTCTTGCCGTAGGGAAGCGTCTCGCGGTGAAGCCTCAGCGTCGTCATCGACGATGACCACGGTGAACTGGCGTTTGTGCATATCGATGCCCATCCACACCGTACGGTCCTCGACGATCGTCTTGTCGTCATCCTTCTTGATCCGATACGTCTGCATCGTGAGGTCGGCTCCTTCTCAGGGTGCGGGGTGATCAACCCCGTGGTGAGTAGCTCGAAAGTTGGGGTCGGCCTTATTTTTGTCTTGAAGGTCAGCCGACCCTGCAACAGCCGCGCGCTACATCACCATCTGCGACAGGACGTTTGTCAGATGCTCGCGGATGCGATTGCAGTCCATCATCAGCCACCTTTTGTGCGGATAGAGACCCATCCAACCGCAAAAGGTGGCTTTTTGCAATGCCCTTGATGGGGGGGGCGCTCGGATACCGTGGGATACGCTGTGGCACGACGCTTGCGGTCGACCGACTCGATGATCGGCTGGCGGGCCGCCGGCGCTCCAAACAACGCGTCGTCGAGATCCCATGGACCTGAGTCACACCCCTTGATGGGTGGCGCTCGCTAAACGAACACGCATGGGAGGTGTACTCCGTCCCGATGTTGATGGCTTTATCGTATTCTTCGGTGGTCCACCGCGCTCGGTCGTGGTCGACGACGTGGGCGTCTAGGCGATCGGCCGCGGCGTCAGCCTCGATCGAATCGGGACGTTGCAGCGCGACCTCGGCGGCTCGGACCTTCAGCATCGCCTCTC
>JAQCND010000074.1 GCA_028274765.1 Bradymonadaceae bacterium | reverse complement strand
TCGGCAGTCACTTTCTCGATGGGGATGTCTTCGGCATTGACCTCTCCCTCTCGCTCGATTTGCCATCCATCTTCGCGGATTCCCTGGCGGAAGTATCCCTGATGATAAAACAATCCCACGCCGACGATGGGAATCGACTGGTCGCTGGCCGACTTGAGATGGTCGCCGGCGAGGACGCCCAGCCCTCCCGAATAGATCGGGATGGACTCGTGAAGACAGAATTCGGCACAGAAGTAGGCAACCGGCGAGGCATGCAGAGGCCCGGCCTCCATGTTGGCTCGAGGTCCACTCTGTTCGAGATACTCGCCGAGCCGACGATGAGCATTCTGGATGCGACTCGCCAGCGCCCGATCTCGAGCTCGAGCGGTCAGCTCTTCTCGAGACATGCCGTCGAGAAAGGCGGCAGCGTTGTGATAGGTCTCGCGCCATCGCTCGGGATCGAGTTCCTCGAAGATGCGCCACACCTCCGGCTGCCAGCACCACCAAAGGTTTCTTGCGATATCGCCGAGCTGGTCGGGAATGGTCGTATCCACAACGCCTCGCTTCTCTGTATCCAGATGGTTGTTAAAGCACGCGTACCCACCAGGCGTATTCTAGCCGACACGATCCGAAACGCAACATGCGCTCCGACCGCCCAATCAGATCCGTGGATTGATCGTGAACACTCCGAGTCCCCTGAATATCACAGGTTTCCCCGTGTACGGCTCCTCTTGAGCGCTGGCGTCTGGCCGATGGTTGCCTCCAGCAACATCTATGTCCCACACGACTACTCCGATTGTTCTGGCTCGGAGCCCAAAAGCGAACGACTCCGGCTTCGTTGGCGGCGTATTCCGAGCGATGGCCGACCGGAAATCAGAGCCAGTTGTTGGCTTCATGTATGCCCCGTACCCATCGAGTGTCATCAGAGGGCGAGAACCAGCCTCCGACTCTCGGTCGGGCGTGTTCGTCGGTACAGATCCCCGTCTTGGGGCCCTCCGGCGCGTCCGTGTACGCGCCACCCGCCGCAAACCGGCCAGTCGCTCGAGGGGATCACCACCTCGGCTGCACACCGGGCGGTCGGGCGGCTCACTCCTTCCACACACCTGACAGCTCGCCGCTCCCCCCTCAATTATGATCGTCGGCGGTGATCGCCGATGTGTTTCGTCTATCGGCATGCCATCGGCTCGCGTGCGTCTCGACCGGAGGGATTGACAGCGGGACTCGCCGAGTGACATGTTCCGCGCCGTGCGGGAGCCGGGAATCCGGTGCAACTCCGGAACGGACGCGCCACTGTGAGGAGCGAGTCCGCGGTCGAATCGCCACTGTCCCCTCGGACGGGAAGGCGACCGTCGGACCGAGACCTCCGAGTCAGGAGACCGTCTCGCACGGCGGGGGACGTTCGCCGTCGCTCTTCGCGTCTCGAGAGCGAGGTTGCCTCCATTGCCACCTCTCGACTCGTGCCACATCTACAGGGGGACGAGTGCATCCTCGGTGAAGCGACCTGTTGTGTGGGGGCTCCTCTATCTGATGCCTCTTCTGGCCGTTAGTTGGCCGGCGTGGATTCGCGCCAACCCATCTGCTGCCTCGGAGACGACCCCAACAGACTCGGGCTCACACTCGAACGCCTCCGAGCCCTCCGAAGACGAGGACAATGACGTCGACATCGAGACCGTAACGGTCGAGACGACCGTTGATGAGGCCGAATCCGTCGACGATCCGAGATACCCCTCCGGATGGGCGACTCGCCTGGAGACATCGAAACAGTTTGGCAAGGGCCGTGATTTGAGCGACAGTCTCGAGCGCGTCTCCGGCCTCTCGATTCGCCGTCAATCGAGTCTCGGCCAACCGTCGTTCGCTCACGTCCGGGGCGGCAATCCCCGCCAGTTGACTGTTCGTCTCAACGGCATCCGGCTCGGCGCGCCCGCCGGTGTGGGATTCGATCTCAGCTCCGTCTCGACGAGCTGGATCGACGAGATGACCGTCTACCGAGGCGCAGCCGCCTCCATCTTTGGATCCGGCGCGCTGGCAGGGACGCTCGCCCTCGAGACCGCCTCTCCCCGGGGCGATGGATGGAACGCGAGCGGGACCGCCATGGCCGGGAGTTTCGGCACGATCGGAGGGGCAGCCGAAGCCAAGCTCGCCTCCGCCCACGCCGGCGTCACGCTCGATGCCTCCTGGCGAGGTGCCGAGGGTGATTTTACGTTCATCGATGACCAGGGGCAGTCTCACACTCGTCTCAACAACAGCCACAACCGCCTCGTCACCCACGGAACGGGAGGCGTCGAGATCGATGACCACGAGTTGACCGGGACGGTCGTCGTCGAACGCGGGACACGCGGCGCTCCCGGTCCCAGCGAATACCAACAGCAATACCGACGCGCCCATGTGCATCGCCGTCGTTTGATCGCCACCACCGGCTGGAAGCGTCGCAATCTCGTCTCGGGAAGCTGGGGGGCGATCGACGGGCGAGTGGACGCGGGATATGTCGACCGCCGTCGGCAGTACGACAACTCCGAACCCTTCGTGGGCAGCGAGCCGGTCGATACCACCGCGGATCATCGCTCATTTGTCCTCCGTGCCCGCGGCGACCTCTTTCTGGCCTTTGGCAACATCGCCCATCTGACTCTCGAGGGACGATTCGACACCTTCGACGCCAATTACCAGTGGCGAGGGGAGAGCGAACTGTCGACCGATCGAACGACCCTGGCGGCCGGGTTGAGTGACGAGTGGTTGCTGTTCGACGAAGCGCTGAGCATCATCGGAGGGCTTCGAGCCGAGATGATTCGAGACCGCGATGCGACCCGAGTGCCGCTCATCCCGTCGGCGGGGCTGATCTGGCGAGCCCTCCCGTGGTTGACCGCCAAGGGCAACGTGGCTCGGACACACCGCGTCCCCGACTTCGACGAGCTCTATCTGCGCACCGAAACGATCCGGGGCAATCCCGATCTGGAGCCCGAACGCGCCCTGCAATGGGATCTGGGTCTGGAAATCGAGGGGGACGACTGGCCGCTCGGCGGACGCATTGCGTTCTTTCAGAGTGACATTCGCGAGACCATTCTCTTTTTGCCGGAGACCGCGTATCTCTATCGCGCCCAGAACCTCGAGGGCGCCACCAGTCTAGGCCTCGAGACTGCGCTTCGCGCCCAACCGCTCGACTCCCTCGATCTTCGGGTCAGCTACACGTGGACGCGTGCCCACCTCGACGCCACGCCCGGCGTCCAGCTCCCGCACCGCCCCGAACATCGCGCTCATCTGAGAGGATCGCTCGAGCTGGCCGCCTGGCCGCCCTTCGACTCTCTCGAGAGTCTTCAGTTGACCGCCACCGGGCAATTCCGGAGCCGAGTCAACCTCGGCAACTTCGGACGTCTGACCAATCCGGCCTTTGGCACGCTCGATCTCGGACTCTCGGTCGCTCCCTCTCCCTGGATGACGTGGGGGATCGATGTCCACAACATCACCGATCATCGACGCGGAGCCGACAGCCTCCAGCGCCCCCTGCCGGGGCGAGCGATTTACGCCTCGATGTCTCTCCAATACGGGACGCTCTCCAAGGTGGATTGACGATGGACTCGACGACTCGCACGCGACATTCGACATGGACTCGGAGCCACATGCTGGCGCTGGTGGGACTCGTGGGGCTGTTCGGGGCCGTCTCGGCCTGTGGAGAGGGCACGTCCTCGGCGCCCGGCTCCAGCGATCGGGACGTGATATCGGGAGACGCCGTCTGTCAGGAGGGGGCGCCGTCGCCCGACGGAACGGTCGACCCGGAGCTCGAGACGATCGGGCCTACGAGCAACGCCATCCGACGGGGCAGCGATCACTTCTGGATCGTCGAGAGCGGCTCCAACACCGTCAGCCGCTACACCCCCGAAACGGGCGAGCTCGATCGCGGATTCGTCGACGTCGGGAACGGCCGCAACCCTTACGATGTCGCCGTGGCTCCGGACGACTCGCGGGTGTACGTCACGAACTACCTCGCCGATTCCATCACGGTCGCCCACGCCGAGACCGGCGAAGTCCTCGAGGAGATCGAACACGACTCACTCGACAAACCCGAGGGGATCGCGGTCGTCGACGACCATCTCTACGTCACGAACGTCCATTACACGGGGGGCGACGACCCCTTCGGGACCGGAACGGTCGTGATCTTCGAGCGAGAGGATATGGAGGTCGTCGCCCAGGCCGAGACGGCGCGCAAAAACCCCCAGTTCGTCCAACCCATCGGGACCTCCGACGGACGCCGAGTCGCCATCGTCAGTTCCGGAGTCATCGATTTTGTCGAGGGCGATCGGGCGGCGGCCACGTCGCCGGGCGGACTGGAGCTGTGGCCCGCGGATGGCGAACTCGACGAGGAGGAGCGCGAGACATATCCGATGGAACGGCTCGAGAGCGGGCGTCACGGGGCCCCCGGGCGGCCCCTCGCCGCGCCCGACGGACGCGCCCTCTACTTTACGAGTGCCACGAGTGGCGAACTCTTCAAGTTCGACCTCCGCGAGCGGCGGTGGGTCCGCGGCACGCGCAATCCCCTCGAACTCCACGAGGCTTCGGGCAATGCCCTCCATCACGGGGCCATCGACGATCGGGGGCTCCTCTATATCACCGCCTTCAACGACGATGCGCTTTATCTGTGGGACACCACGTGTGACGAACGCCTGGCGGGTCCCATCTCGCTCGGGACGACCGACGAGCTCCTCGAAGGGCCGCACGGCATCGCGCTCCACGAACGAGAGAGCCGCACGCGGGCGTTTTTCATCATGAGTCGAGCCAACGTGATGGGACGCGTGACACTCGACTTTTGAACGTTCACCCTCTATGCATCGCTCTGACGCATCCACTCCTCTCAACCCCGTCATGGTCCATGAGTAACGACGACGATACCTACAAAGATCCCGAACTCGCCATCAATCGCGTCTACACGCGCCGAGGAGACGACGGAGGGACGAGTCTCACGGGAGGCCAACAAGTCTCCAAAAGCGATTCCCGCATCGAAGCCTACGGAACCGTCGACGAGCTCAACGCCACCATCGGCGCGGCCCGGCAGACGATTCTCGACGAGTATAGCGACGATCCGAAGTTTCGCGACCTCGACGAGACCCTGCTCCGCGTCCAGCACGAGCTCTTCAACCTGGGGAGTATTCTGGCGACGCTCCCTGAAGACGTCGGCGAACAGATGCCTCGCGTCACCGAACGGGACGTCGAAGTCCTCGAGGAGAGTATCGATACGTACAACGAAGATCTTCCCGAACTGCGCTCGTTCGTGCTTCCGGGGGGCTCGCGCCTGAATGCGGAGCTCCACCGCGCCCGCACCATCTGTCGACGGGCCGAGCGGCGAGCCGTCGAGCTGACCGAAGCGGCCGACACCCCGATCGACGAGCATGCCCTCTCGTATCTCAATCGTCTCGGTGATGCGCTGTTTGTCTGGGCACGATGGGCAGCCGTCCAGCCCGACGACCATTCCGAGGTTCACTGGGATCCCAATCTATCGTCGAGTGGAACCGACGACACGGATGCGTGAATGTGTTGCGTCCCCTCGAGGATGCCCCCTATAAAAATGCCCGAGAAACACCCGTGTGTGTTCGGATAAGCTTGTCCCCGTTGCTGCAGCGACCAAGATGGACCCGACAGGGTGGGAGCACTCGTCCAGCCCGAGGGCCATGGTCATTCAAAACATGATCGAGTGACGCTAGCTGTCCCCTCACTCCTCCCCCGTGAGGAGTCGCACGGCCGTCGCCAGCATCAACCCGGCGACCTGCCAGCAAGGGGGCTCACGTCACAGACGCACAGGCATGTCAAAGAAATCTCCATGCGAAGACGAGGATCATGGGACGAGACGCCTCCTGGAGCGTCCATTGCCCTCGGGATATAGAGTGATGCACCTCACATATACAGGGGGCTCGCCCCCTTATCCGAACACAAATGGGAAGCATCCATCGAGGGCTGACAATATCACGGAACGACACGTCGGGCGGAAACCACGACCCCGACGGTGATCGTCTCGATCTAGCCCTCGTTTGTATCCGATTTACGCACATGTCCCTCCGCCCGAGCGGAGGCATTCACACGAGCTTTAGAGGTATGGAATGATGCGTCGATATCTACTCGCTTTAGTACTGGTGGGAAGCTCCGTCGGGCTCGCATCGGGTTGTGTCGTCGGCAAGCAAAAATACGAGGCCGCCGTTCGCGATCTCGAAAATGCTCGCATGGAACTGGCCCAAACTCGCCAGTCGAGCGCCGAGACGCGGGCCGATCTCGAGTCGCGAATCGGAGCCTATCAGGATCGCATCGAACAGCTCGAATCCAGAAAGGCCGAGCTCGACAAGAAGCTCGAGCGTGCCCGGAGTACCCTGCAGATGTATGAGACCAAGAAAGGTGAGCTGCAAGACTCACTGCAGGCGACCCAAGACGAGCTCGACAAACTTCGCGAGAAACAGGCCCAACAGCGAGACCGGCTCGAGCGCTATCGCGACCTCGCCGAACGGCTGGCGAACATGTTCAAGTCGGACGAGCTCTCGGTCAAAGTGCGAGACGGCAAGATGATGATCGAGATGCAGGAGAGTGTCCTCTTTGACTCGGGTCGAGCTCAGATCAAGAAAGATGGACGCAAGGTCCTCGAACAGCTCGGCACCGTGCTCCAAGATGTCGAAAAGCGCGAATTCCTCGTGGCTGGTCACACCGACGACGTGCCGATCGACTCTCAGCGCTTTTCATCGAACTGGGAACTGTCGACTGCTCGGGCCGTCAACGTCGTCACACTGCTCCAGGACAACGGCGTATCGCCGAAAAATCTCGCCGCGGCTGGCTACAGCAAATACGACCCCGTCGCCAGCAATGAGAGCAGGGAAGGACGCGCCCAAAACCGACGCATCGAGGTGATTCTGATGCCCCGTATCGACGAGCTTCCCGACCTTCCGAAAGATCTCGGCGACGATACGGGATGATGCCACCGGTGACGAGCCTCCCGACGGGATCGGAGAAGAGGACGAGCGGTCGCATCGTGGACTGTCTCCTCCGATCGGTCTGTGCGACTTGCCTTTGGATGGGAATCATGGCCCTGTCGAGCTGCGCGACCGGCCCCCAGGGCCCTCCGCTCCCCGACGTCCAAGACCATGTCCAACAGACCCGTGAACGTCTCGAACGGACCCTCGCGGAGCGACAAGCCATCGAGTCTCAACTCGTCGAGCTACGCCTCACCATGCTCGAACTCGATGCTCCCTCTCGCGACTTGTTTGCACCCCCGTTTCCCAACGACCTGTTTCGTCACATAGCTGTCGAGTGTCTGAACACGCCCTCGACCCAGACCGAAGATCCATCCGCTGAACGCCCATCGTTCTCGTTGCCCAATTCCAACGGTGAGTCCCGCAAGCATCGGCTGACGTGTCGTCCGCCCTACCTGTCTCGTCTCCTGGAACAACTCGAAGCATCGACGCCAGCGCAACGGACATCCATGCTCCAACTTCTCGTCCAGCTCGATCGCTTCTATCAGATCCGGACATCGCTTCGCGAAGCACTCGATCGCTTGCCCGAGGACGTCAGCCAGCATCGAGAATATCTGGCGGAACAGCGAGCCGAGATCCGGCGCATACGTACCCGGCTCGAGGCACGCAAACCAGAATACACGCGGTCGCGGTGGCAACGAGTGGGGGAACGTCTCGAGGGATGGCGGGCCCATCTCCGCAGTCTCGACATGCTCGCCGACGAACTCGAACGATTCAGCGACACCTGGTCTCTCCAGGTGAGAGCCCTCAACAAAACGGCCTACTTTCTGGTTACCTCCGAGTGGCGCCCTGAATGAGCGGAGATGCTCGATCTCTGATATGTTCGTACGAGCACTCGTGTTCGATCGTGTATTCGCTCCTGTCTCCGATACTTCCAACCCCTTCTATTCCCCATGTCGCTTTACGCGTTTTTCAAAGGTACGGGCCCGAGTGGATTCGGATACGGTTCGACCGCCGAAGACGTCACGAAAGACCTGGATCTCTCGGGACGCACCCTCGCCATCACGGGCTTCAATTCGGGACTGGGTCGCGAGACGGCTCGCGTTCTCGCCGACCGGGGAGCAACCATCCTCGGCATGGCTCGCTCCGACGAGAAGGCAGAGAACACGTGCGACGAACTACCGGGTGATACTCGGCCCTTCGTCTGTGACCTCTCGGAACCCGACTCAGTCCGTTCCTGTGTCGACTCTCTCCACGACCATGGCTCTGCTCTCGATGCCATCGTCGCCAATGCCGGGATCATGGCCCTGCCGGAGCTCAATCAGAAGCATGGCTACGAACTCCAGTTTCTGACCAATCACATCGGTCATTTCATCCTCGTCACGGGGATTCGCGACCTGTTGGTCGACGATGGACGAGCCGTCATTTTGAGCAGCACGGCTCATGAACGAGCTCCCGACGAGGGTATTCGGTTCGACAATCTCTCGGGCGAACATGAAGCATACGATCCCTGGACGGCTTACGGCCAATCGAAGCTGGCCAACCTCCTGTTTGCCAAAGAGCTGGCCCGACGCTTCGAGTCGGAGGTGAGCCACGACAAAACGGCCGTGGCCGTCCACCCCGGTGTGATCAACACCAACCTGACGCGATACATGAATCCCGTCATGCAGGGGCTCGCCGCCGTCTTCGAGCCTCTCGCGATGAAATCGGTCGAACAGGGCGCAGCCACTCAAACCTGGGCCGCCGTCCATCCCGACACCTCCGATCTCAACGGCGAATATTTGGCCGACTGCAACATCGATGATCCTACCGAGCAGGCCGAGGATCGTCAGCTCGCCGAGCGGCTCTGGGAAGAGAGCGAACGCATCGTCAAGGCACTCTAACGGAGCATGGTCGTGAGAGAAGCGACCATGCGTCGCGGGCGGCCATGTCGGAGGCGAGCCTGCGCGTCCTCGAGATCACCACAGCCCCCGCTCTCACCGTCTGTCGTGAGAACGGGGGCTCGATGGAGTCGATAGCGAACAGCAAGTCTCAGCCCTCACTGATGGTCGTCTCGCCTTTCACCGTCACGTAGGCTTTCATCTTCGAGTAGGTGACCTCGCCGATCCCCTTGACGCGGGTGAGGTGAGCCGTCTTTTTGAAACGGCGCTTTTCGCGGTAATCGGCGATGCGATTGGCGATGGCCGGGCCGACGCCGGGAAGCATGTCCAGTTGATCGATCGAGGCGGTGTTGAGATTGACTTCGCCCTGGAGTGTCTCTTCGTCGTCTCCTCCGCTCGTCGACTCCTCGGAATTGTCCGCCTTGATCCCATTGGTGGCGACCGATTGAGTGAGCGTCGACTCCGAAGTCGAGGTAGACGCGTCCGACGATTCGCGAGTCGCCGGGGTCCCTTCGAGTTCTGTTCTGGAGGCCGACTCCGAAGTCGTCTCCTCGGCCGATGAGACATCCGGGCTCGAGGGCGTCTTCGCGGTGGACGTCTCGACCTGCTGTTTGGACATGTCGTCGTCGCAACCAGTCGTGGCGAGGCAAGTGATGGCGAGCGCAACAACAAAAGACGTGTTCATATCGTCAATCCCGTATCGGGTTGCAAGAGATCGATGGGGGCGTCTTCAACGACGGCCCCCGACTCTCATGTCGTCGAAGGCTCTGGGAGGCCTTCCATTTATGATCTTCGGCGCCAATCCGGGATTTGTTGCGTCGGCAAGATGTTTGACCACACCTTTCGTTCGCAACATATTTATTGTAACATCATGGTATGTTTCGTTATTTTATAAAAATTTTCAGCCCCAGACACGCGCCTGGCTGTGTCTGACGCCAAGTCATTCCGAGATACTGACTGCCTCATCTGATATCGAGATACGAGCAACATCCCCGTCACTCCCCTCGAGCGTCGAGTCCGCCTCGATCGTGACATCATCGCGGTGCCTCCCCTTCGCGGGGCCATCGAGATTGACATCGAGCAGATAACTGAGTTTGTTGCGCCGCTCCTCACTCAGCTTGCACGTGACTCTCTCTCGCGTGTCGTAGACGAGCTCGTCGTCTGATGGGTCCGTCTCATTTTGAACTCGAGGAACATTCGTGTGGCGGCACGTGTTTCATCCACATGACGGGTCTAGGCCCAAAAAAACCGACCAGTCAGTTTTAAAGATAAACGATCATTCGTTACTCTGATGGACGATGTGGGACGCATGGATCAACAACGGTCCCGAGCTTCTCTTGGAGGCGTCATGGATCGTCGCAGTTTTCTCAAGGCGACGGGGTTGAGTTCGCTCGCCGTGGCCTTCGGATCGGCCACTTACCGCGTCAGTCACTGGTGGCTCCAGCCCACCGCCGACGACTTCGAGGTTTTGAGTAACTCCGAGGTTCGCATCGCACGGGCCGTCGCCGGGACTATCTTTCCGGGGGAGCAAGCCTCGGAGGTCGACGAGGGAGCCGCGCTACCCGACGGGGCCGAACTTCCCGAAGTTATCGATTACCTCGACCGATACCTCGCCACCAGTACCGACGATCTCTCGAGGATGATTCAGCTCGCCCTCCACGCCATCGAGGACGCTGCGATTTTCGACGACTGGACCTTCACGCCGTTTCATGCTCGTCCCCAGTCGGAGCGCGTCGCCATTCTTCAGGCCTGGGACCACTCGAATCTGATGGTGCGTCGCAAGGTGTTCAAGGGGCTCAAGATGATCATCGCCGGCGGCTACTGTCGGCACGATCGAGTGCGCGGAGCCGCCAATATCGAGTTTCTCTGTGGAGGTCAGTGATGGATGCGCTCGACTACACGGCCCGGAATTACCTGGGCGATCAGCTCCATACGGCCGAGACGCTCGAGCAGCGAGGGCGGCGGCGCCTGACGCTCGGGGCGGATGCCGTGATCGTGGGGGCGGGCCCCGGCGGGCTCTGTGCAGCTCACGTCCTCGCCGAGGCGGGACTTTCGGTCATCGTCTTCGAGGCGGGGAGCTTCTGGCCGTTCGGGGAGTTCGAGCGGGACCGGCTCTGGGCCAACGAACATCTCTACCAGGAGAACGGATCGCGCGTCGCTCGCGGCAACACTATCGTCCCCGTCGCCAGCGGCAAGGGCGTGGGAGGCGGTACACTCGTCAACTCGGGGATTTCGTTCCGCACGCCCGACCGCATCCTCGACATGTGGGGCGAGCAGTTTGGCGTCGACATCTGGGGATCCGACCGACGCGACACTCTCTACGCGGAAGTCGAGGAGGCGATCGGGGTCTCGACCACTCGAGAGGCCATTGCTGGAGGCAACGCCGAGGTGGCCCGTCGAGGATTCGATGGGCTGGATGTCGAGCACGGATACATGCCCCGCAACACCCCGGGTTGCGCGGGATGTGGGACTTGTCAAACCGGATGCCCCGTCGGCGGCAAAGCGAGTGCGGACCTCAACTGGCTCCCCTCGATGCTGCGCAGCGGGGGCGAAGTGTATGCCGATACGCGGGTCGAAAAGATCCTGATGGACGGAGATCGAGCCGTGGGGGTGCGTGGGGTGACGCGCCATCCCGAGACGGACGAGGCGTTGACCTCGATCGAAGCTCGGGGCGAGCGTGTCATCCTGGCGGCCGGGGCCATCTTCACGCCGATGATGTTGCTCCGGCAACATCTGGGGACGTCCGGCGGCTGGGTCGGCCACAACCTCCACATCCATCCGGCGACCTCCGCCATGGCTTTCATGCCCGAGGAGGTGACGATCTGGCAGGGAGCCACGCAGGGCTATTATGCCCATCACCCCGACGATCCCGACATCATGGCCGAGACCTTCTCGGGGTCGATGCAGACGCTTTTCACCCCGGCGGCGTCCGTCGGCCCGGACAGCATGGATTTTCTGAGAAACGCCTCGCATCTGGCCGCCTGTGGGGCCATGATCCGCGACCAGTCGTCGGGGCGAGTCACCATTGGCGACCGGTGGAATGCCTCGATCGACTACGATCTCGCCCCTGGCGATCAGCGACGCATTCGTCGCAGTCTGAAGTTTCTCACGGAGATGTTTGTCGAGGCGGGCGCCGAGCGCATCAAACCCCTCGTTGCAGGACTCGAGTTCGGGAGTGATCTCGAAGCGATGCATCGCGCCATCGATGAGATGGATCCCGCCCGCGATACGACGCTCTATGCGAGCCACCCGATGGGCACCTGTCGCATGAGCGCCGATCCCGATCGGGGCGTGGTCCGGCCGTCGGATGGGCGTCTACACGACGTCGAGGGCCTCCACGTGACCGATGCCAGCGTCTTGCCGACCGCGCTGGGGGTCAACCCTCAGCTGACGATCATGGGGACAGCGCTCGCACTGGCTCGAGGGATGGTCGACCGGGCCTGACGCCCGCTCGATGCAAGCGAACAAGTCGACGTGGCCGACCGATCTCCCAACCCGCTCAGAACCTTTCTCGACACGACGACCTCGACGGGGGGGCTCGCCTCTCACACTCGCTCTGGCCCTCCATTGTCTCGCCGATCGGGGGAGACGATGGCACGAGGCGCCTTCGCCACGTCAATCGCTTGCATTTCGACAGCGTTCTTGCTCTTGTAACGGGTGATCGAGCGAGCGTCGAATCGTGGGCACGAATGCGTCGAGTAAGCGAACGACGACGAAGAGAGGTCGGTATCGAGGACTCCGAACTGGTCGAGCGCGCCCAAGAGGGGGACCGCGAGGCATTCCAACAGCTCGTCGAGCGCTACCAGGAAAAAGTGTATTCGATCTGCTACAGCAAGCTCGACGACAAACAGGACAGCTATGACGTCTCGCAGGAAGTCTTCATCAAGGTGTACCGGTATCTGGATAGCTTCAATCACGAATCGAGCTTCTATACGTGGCTGTATCGTATCACGGTCAACACCTGCATCGACTATCTGCGGAAGCAGTCGCGCATCTCGAAGGTCGACTACGACGACTCCATCCAGACCGACGATGACGTCGAGGGCCACGATCAGTTGACTCCCTCGACGCTGGGGCTGGATCCCGATCAGGCCTACAATCGCAAGGAATTGCGCGAGAAAATGCTCGAGGCACTCAAGTCGCTCTCCGACAAGCATCGCACAATTCTCAACTTACGCGAGGTCGAGGGACTTAGCTACAAGGAAATGGCCGAGGTGCTCGACATCTCCAAGGGGACGGTGATGAGCCGTCTCTATCATGCCCGACAGTACTTCCAAGAGGCGATCGAAGATTATGTCGGGGATGCCCCCGAACTCGGATGAAGACGTACCGACATGCGATGGCTCGGGCCTCGGCGACGCAATTGAATAACATGCGATCGACTCGCGTCTATCGATCGGAACGAACAACATCGGTTCGGCTCGACTCGCGGGCCGGTGACACGGCTCCCTGTAGATAGACCCGGGATCATGACGGACGAGACACTCTCCAATTCACAGCGCATACTCCTCCAACGCTGGTTCGACGGGGAGCTCGGGGCAGACGAACAGCGCGAGGCTCAACGCTTGCGCGATACCTCTCCGGCAGCACGCCAGTATTTAAAGAGTCTCGAAGAGATTCGAGGAGTGACCCGAACTGCCTTCGAGACCGCTGACGTGTTGGAGAACGCACCGGAGGCCGAATATGTCGCCCATCACGCACATTCGGCCCCTTCGCTTCGCGACGAGCCTCTAGAGGAGATCGTCGAACTCCTCCAGCGCGTCCACGACGGGGAGGCTACAGCACCCGAGGCTCGGGCCGTCCGAGCATTGCGTTCGGAACGTGACGACATCGACGCCTATCTCGAGCAACTCGATCAGATCGGCGACGTCGTACGCACCGCCGCTCGAGCGGCTCGCGAGTCAGTGGATTTTCGTCACATGCAGGACGAGCTCGAGGCGACGCTCGAAGCTCGACCGAAACGAGCCGCCGATATCGCTCCCTACGATCCAGTCTCGGACGAACCCCTCCTCCACCGTTATGCCGACGACGAAGCCTCCCCGGAGGAACGAGCTCGCGTGGAGGTGTGGTTGGCGAGAGGGACGCCTGACGTCGAGGCGACCCTTCGAGCTCTGGGCGTTCTCGAGTCGGGGGCCCGTTCGGCCTTCGATGAAATCGGGGAAGAGGTCGACTTCGAGGCGTGGCAGTCCGAGCTCCATCAGTCGCTCGAGGAGCGAGACGTCTCGAATGCTGAAGAGGCCGATATACATCCGTTCGAACCCCCGGATGACGTCTCGTCAGGGGGGAGCGGGCAGGACAGTCGAGACGCTCGCTCGAATGCGGGCGACAGTCACGTCTCGTTGCTGTGGCATCACCGTCGCAAGGCAGCCGGCGCCGTCGCCGCTCTCTTGTTGGCCGTGACGGCAGCTACGTTTGGGGGATATCTCTGGTACTCGGCTACCCCCGAAGGCGCCGGCAGCGGCGAATCGGTCGTCATCGTCGACGATATTAGTTATCATTCAGGTACGTCCGTTCGTGTCGAAGGCCCCTCGAATACATCGAGTTCGATACGAACGGCTCAACGCGACGACTCGAACGCGACGGTCATCTGGCTCCAGGAGGATGGTCCCCAAACGCCTACCTCTCCCGATAGCCGTCCCGACGCGAGTGCTCCTTGAATCGCTTCATTTGAGTACCCATTCGATTCCAACGTCTATTCATGAACCCCTCGAGACGGCACGGACAGTTGTTGATACACGATCGGAACGAGATGACCATGCAAACGAGGGTCCAAGGGTGTCTGGGGGGAATCGTGATGGTACTGACGATGCTGGTGGGGACGTCCTCTCTTGCAGCCGAGACCATTTCGGTCGAAGTCCGTTCGATTTCGGCCGATCAGCGCCCCCACGAGATCGACGAGTCACTCGCCGACCTCGAACCCCAACTCGAGGGGGCCTTCGACGATTACAAGTCGTTCGAGCTCGTCGAACGCCACTCGATGACGCTCGAGAAAGGGGAGTCGAGCTCTCAGACGCTTCCCGAAGGAAGTACCATTCGGCTCACCTTTGAGGGCTGGCGAGACGATATGATCGAACTCGATCTCGAGATTGCCGACAAACTCTCGACGACACTCCGCGCCTCGCCGGGGAGTACTTTTTTTCAGGCCGGGCTCGATTACGAGGACGGTATCCTAATCGTCGCCATTACCGTTGGAGGCGAGCCTCCCAAGTAACTCGACCTTCGTCTGGCCTCATCCCCATTTTCCGTAATCGCCTCGACTCTTCTCCCGCCTCGTGTAAACGCTGTGTCATCGGCCTGCATCGATGGGCGCCTCGAGAGCTGTCAAAAGCGGCGACAGCATCAAGCTCCGGATGTGATCCCAGGGCTCGAAGAATGGATGCCTCTCCAGCCGAGCCCGATGGGGGGTAGCAAGGGCGATATGATCCATATGTTTGGATCATTTGGGTGACATGGCGTTCAAAGGGCTGTCTGAGACTCTCTCCTCGATTGTCATAAAAGACCAGAACAGTCGAAGGTTCACGGATGCACCGATCGCATTCGCGCACTCCAAATCCAGACGAATCGTCCCTTCCCCTGAGCTCGAACATCGCTTCGACAGACGTCCAGCGGTAGTAAGCGCTCGAACAGACTGAATCAGCAACAAACGCCCGTGCATCGAGGATGATCGCATTCGAATTCGATTCGGCGATTGAACTCACCGACCCTCTCGGTATCTTGGTGTGCTTCGCCGGATAGAGTCCCCCGATCGCGAGTGACTTCGCCGTTTCAGGCCGGCTGGGAGCCGGCGCCCCATCGGGTGTCTCCCCCAACATCCCTTCGAGACCCTCTTGGAGCGCCTTGATACTTCCTCGAAGTGAGCCACTGGCTGGCATGTCGACGAACGCCCCCTCGGAGTCGGGGGAGAGCGTCGACCGAGAGGGGAGAGACGTCCACATGCGATCGCCCTTCCCGTGCATCCGATGCATGCTCCGTGGGGAGAGCGGAAGTGTTATGGATAGCGGATGGGGCGCATCATCTTCCCCAATTGGGGGACTCACGTTCGACGGAATGATTTTCGGAGCCGGGGATCCTGCGACCGTATCGAGAGGAAGGTACGAGTCGCTCCCCCGCGTCCATCTCTCACGGCCGGACTCCATCCATCAAGCAAGTATGGAGCCCGGCGCGAGGTGCATCACATGGATGCAGGGTCGCATTACTGCTGGCCGGGAGGAGAGGGATTGCAGGTATCCTGCGTCTCTTTGCAGCGGTCCTTGTAGGTCTCGTAGTGGACAGAGATGTAGTCACCGGCAAACTCCCCGATCTTGCAGTTCGAGTTGCTCGCCGCGTTGCAGTCGCACTGGTTCCGGTTGTACTTCTGGATGCAATCGAACTGCGCCGATCGCGGAATGTAGTTCTCGCCGAAGAACGCGATCGAGTTCCGCTCGGCGAAGTACGCAAAGCCCTCGTCGCGACTCCTCGGCACCCAGGTGTCGTTGAGATAGACGCGAAGTGATGTCGAGATCGGGTCCTGCGGCAGGATGTAGTTCGAGGCCAGCCCCGTCGCCGTGAAGATGATGTCGCGGATGGTCTCCGTCAGGTCGTCGGCACACAGCGACGCGGATTTTCCCTGGGTGGCCAGTGCCACCTCGCGGTAGCCGGCCGTATCCTCGGTGCCGCAGCCATCACCGTCGGTGCCGATCGAAAAGACGGTCGCCTGCCCCTGGAAGAATCTGATGTAGTCGCCTAGGAGTTGTTGACGGTTCCCGGAGTTTTCCCGAAGCATGCCCGCGTCCTCGTCACTCATGAAGATGGTGACGATGTTGGCCTGGTCGCGGAACGCCTCGAACGGCTGGGGCGGCTGGGTCGAGAGATTCCCCATGTATCGAATGCCCTCCTGGGCGACGCGGAGGCCCATTTCTTCGGGACTGACCCCACTGCTGCATTGCCAGGAGCCAGCGGTCGAGTTCCCCGATTCCGAGCAATCGATGACCCGGTTCTGGACCTCGCTGCTGAACGTCGAGCCGCTCTTGTGCCAGCCGGCATTGCGCTCCAGTCGTCCCTTATTGCGGGGATCCATGTTCGTGACGCCCAGACGGTATCGAAGCGCCGTGTTCCGGACGCGCTTTTCAAACTGCGTCGAGAAGTCGGCTACTTTTTGATTTTCGGTCCGCATCGAACCCGACTGGTCGAGCACCCAGTAGAATTCGGCTTTGGGCACGTCTTTGCCCGGCTGGAAGGTCGCACACCGGGTCAGATGCGTGTCGATCTGTCCGGAGATGTTGGTCGTGTTCGTCAAATCGTCGACCTGGGCTTTGGTCTTGTCTCGGTTCGCGTACTTGGTGCTCGGCGCCACCCCCACCGACAGCAGACTCTGGGTCGCCCCCGAGGATTTCGGCTGGCGGTAGATGACCGACACCGACACTTGGAACGTCTGATACTGA